>JBHHXV010000011.1:0-20678 GCA_046757225.1 bacterium | reverse complement strand
ACTATTTTCAACAACATATCATCTGCTTTGCTATGATTCCCGAATTATTCGGGTCCAGAACCTCTACAACCATCCCTTGAACTTTCAGGATAATGATGAGTACATCTTTGCCTCATTCTGATCCTTGTTTTCTGGTGCGCCCGGGGTGATTCGAACACCCGGCCTACGGATTAGGAATCCGTTGCTCTATCCTGCTGAGCTACGAGCGCATATACTCTTCAAATTAAGAATTTACTGATTATCCGTGAAAACGTAAGGACTGTCAAGCCTTCTGCTAATTCCTTACAAAGTTTTTTCAACATTTCTTTGACAGGGATTTCTCCCTGATTCTCTTTTTGACTTCCCTGGCCAAAAAAGATAAAATTTATCTGTGAAAATATGCGTCCCAATTAATGTTTGTTCTAGTTTAAATGAATCGCCACTTACCGGGGGAATTTTAATAAATGATAAATCAGGAGTTTAACATTATCTTAGAAGCCGCTTCCAGGCGGCATGGCCACCTCTGCCCCAGCCTTTATTTCGGGGTAAGCTGCGCCTACCACGCCTTGAAAGATATTTCCGGTTCTGGAGAAGAAGCGGCGCGGGCGGTCATTAATGGAAGCAGTAAATGTATCAGAGACGGCGCCGGAACCGCTTTGGAAACACTAAACATAGAAGGGGAAAGTCGGCCTCAGGGAAAACCGGTCGGCGTCATTGTCCATACCTCCGACAATACCGCTTACGGGGTGTTCGTCAAGGAAAAAATAAAGGCGGAAATCAACCGGCTGAACGCCTCTTTATCTACTGAGGAATTTCAAGAAAAAGGGGTCTCCTATTTACGGTCGCTTTCCCTGGAAGAGTTTCTCGATAAACAGGAAACATGAAACCTAAAGATTATTTTCCGGTCGCTTTGTTGTTATTACTTATCGGCTGTCAGCCCGGAGGAGTAGCCCATGACATGGGACTGACCCCTCACTTTTCCGGGGTTTATCAGGCTGCCTATAATACCAATACGATTGAAGGGTATTACAAGTTTCTCCGGGCCGTTCCCAATGACCCTATGAGAGAAAACGGTATCAAAAGGCTGGTCAAACTCCTCAATAAAGACCCGGACGAGGTTCAGTTAAAAAGATTTATCAAGACCCTGCCCCAATATGCCCACCTGGTGGAAAATTCCTTAAAAAGACTGAAAATAAGAGAGAAGATAGCCCAAAGGGTCAATGATTTTAGTAATCTGACCGCCGGGTATCAGTATCGCAACAACAGCAGTTCGTTTACCCTGGTCAAAGGAGAGCCTTTTTTTGGATTCAGATATTCCAAAACATTTGTCGGCCTGGCTGATGCGGAGGAAGAAGACCGCGAGTTTTCCTTCGAAATAGAGTATCAAAGAATACCTCCCTGGATAAAAATAGAGCTGGATAAGGAAAACAGCATCGGCTACGCTCAGCGTTACAATCTGTATGCCAACGTAAAATATCTCGTATGGCTGGCCAGGTCCGCTCCGGACAGAGATTACCCGATACAAATAACCTTCGCCGTATATTCTCAGGTCGAAGACAGCCCCAAGGAAAGAGTGGGTGAAATTACGGTCACCCATAGTATTCATAACCGGGAAAACAAAGTGATTGCAACTGAAGGCGATGTTCATTTTTACGCTGAACTGGCCAGGTATTACCATGAGAAAGAAAAAGAAACCTCCAAAATCAACCGAAAAATCGTTAAACCGGAAACCGACAAATTCGCCCCTTTTTATTTATACGAACGCCAGCTTCACGAGTTGAAATTTAATATCAGGAGATACCGGGCTTTCCAGAAGACCGGGCTTTACAAACTGGAAGAGGCCTCCCGGGGCGGCAAGCCCGGCATAAGAGAAGCAGCCTCCCGGCAGCTGGCTTCTTTAAAATCGTCCGGGATTTCCCAGGACCGGATCGCTTCGAAGGATACCATTCCCTTTGACATGGCTTACGCGACAGACAAGCTTCAGGAACATATCGTGGTAAGAGAGGATATTCATAAGCGCCCGCTTCCCGCCGAAAGTGAAACAGTTATAGAAACCTCCCCTGAAGAAAATATCGATGAAGCGATAGACGCTTTAGACGATCTGCTTACGGAAGACGGGGCAGAGGTTGACGGCGGCGCTTTCACCTCCGGCGGAAACGAAGAAATCCTGGAAGAAGAGTAATCAGTCGATAATCCGCTGATATACCTGAAAGGTTTGTCGGGCGGTTTCTTCCCAGGAAAACCGGTGAGCTCTTTTCAGACCGGCGGCACGCAGCTTTTTTCTCAGGCTGGTGTCAGTCAGTACCCGCTCTATCCCCGAGCTGATCGAGTCGGTTTCAGCCGGTTCGATCAAGACGGCGTCCCCGCCCACCACTTCCGGAATAGAAGAGGTGTTAGAGGCCACCACCGGCGTGCCGCAGGCCATCGCTTCCAGGGGAGGCAGACCGAACCCCTCGTAAAGGGAGGGGAAAACCAGGAGCGCCGCCGCATTATAATACCGGATCAGCTCGGGCTGGTCAGCCAGTTTAAGCAGCTTTACCTCTTTCATGACCTTCCAGCGGGAAATCGCTTCCCTGACTTTACTTTGATCACCATCCTGGCTCAGGATGACCAGTTTCAATCCGGGAAAACGCTTTTTCACTTGAGCGTAAGCGGCGATCAGCCGGGGCAGGTTTTTATGGGGCTTGCAGTTGCCTACATACAGGAGAAAATCTCCCAAGTCATGCTCTCTCTTGAAATTATCGATTTCCTCTTTACCTGAGGGGCGAAATTCTTCTCCCACACCCTGGTAAATTACCTCTGTTTTTCCCCGGGCTTCCGGGAAAAAAGAGAGGAAATCCTGCCGGCTCTGTTTGGATACGGCAATAATCGTCTCCGCCTGGCGGGCGACCCGCCCTAAAAGCCCGCGGGCAACCGCCACCTTGTAGGAAGCAAAATATTGGGGAAAGATAAGATGGATCAGATCATGACAGGTAACCACCATCTTACCGGGAAAAAACCAGGGGATATTGTAATGAGGGAAATGAAACAGGTCGAACCGCCGGCGGTAACGCCAGCCTGTATAACCGCCCAGAATCTGTTCGGAAAAGCTGTAGATCGAAGCGTTGAAAGGGAGGTAATCCGTTTTTTTTTCCAAACGCCGTTTCACCGCGGGATTCAGACCCAGAACGATTTCAGGCGCGGAAGGAAGAGAGAGCAATTCCCGGTAAAGGTTGCGTCCGTATCTCCCTATTCCGGAATGATAAAACATCCGGCCGTCTAAAAAAATCCTCATTTTTCTGTGAGTATCCGGCAGTTATAAGTGGTTGAACAATTATAAATATGGTAACATAATCAGGTAAGCGGGCGTAGCTCAGTTGGCAGAGTACAAGCTTCCCAAGCTTGGGGTCGCGGGTTCGATCCCCGTCGCCCGCTCCAGACTTTTCACGGAAAAATCCGTTGTTTCAGCCTGTCTCAAGCCGGAATTTTAAAATGATATCGAAGCTCTCATCGCTTTCGGCTTGGGGACAAGCCGAAAGACCGAATATTCGATTGTCAATTCCGTCCCGGCCAATTGCTCCAGGTTTTCCATAATAGCGGCGATATGAGGAAAGCCGGCGCTATCGGAAGCGGCAAAGGGAAGTTTGACGGTAACCGGCATCCGGAAAGACAACCCTTTAATCACCGCGTACCATAACCGGTGATCCTCGGATAACCCCTCTATGACAATTCCTTTTTTTCCTTCCAGCGGTTTTATCTTCCTGTCCCGCTCCTCTATGATTCCCAGAGCGGATAAGAAAAGATCGGATTTATCCTTCAGGCCATATCTTTTCAGTTCATCGGCATAATAATCGAAGAGAATCATAAACTGTGCGTTGGCTTTCGCGAGAAACTTTTCCGGGGGACTCAGGGAAAGTTTTATCTCGGCTATGAACTGCGAGAGGGAATCGCCCACCCGGAAATCATAGGAGGAAAAGCGGTCAAGAAGCTTGGCCAGCAGAATCATCTGCCCTTCTTCCGACAAAACCTTAGCCCGGGGGTAATACTGCCTGAAGGTTTCCCGCAGAAATTCCTTGAGGCTGAGAAACTGGTATCCCAGCAGAACTCCGGAGTCCTCCAGCCGCTCTGTCTCACGCTGGAAAGCCAGAGTTTTTGTGCCGAAGAGGTATATATGATCTTCCCTGAACCCCACCTCTCTAATGGAAAAATATCAATTGCCTGGCCGCGTAAACCAGCCCGGTTTTCAGAAAATCCGCCGCTTTCCGCAGGGAAGGCATAGGGTCGACAGAGAGGGTGAATGGGGTTTTTCCTTTATGCAGGGTGATCAGGTAAAGGGTGCAGTACCGGATTCCCTGCTGACGGTAGAAGAAGAAATGAGTGGGGTTCATAAAATAACAGAGCGGCTTCAGAGTCACCTGATAGTCAAGCCGGGAGAATTTCTCCCTGATCAGCTTGGGCAGTAAGTCCTGATCCCCCACCATCGGCGATTGAGCCAGGATTCTGGCTACTCCGTCTTTTTCCAGAAACCGGTCGATCCGGTCCAGAATAGTTCCCACAATTTCCAGGCCGTATTTCCCCCCGTCGCCGTCCAGGTGCTCTTCTCTGCCCAGTTCCTCCCTGGGGTAAAACATGAAGGGGGGATTGGAGATGATCAGCTCGTACCTTCCCTTGACTCCGGTAAACAGGTCGGATTCTTGGAACCTCTTTTCGTCCAGGCCGTTTATTGAGGCGTTTATTTTAGAATAGGTTACCGCTCTGGGGTTGATATCGATTCCGGTTATCCGTTCGCAGTATTCCGAGGCGCAGATCCCCTGCAGGCCGGTTCCGGTGCCGATGTCCAGGCAACTTTGGAAATGTCTTTTTCCGTAAAAGGTTTTAAGGTTTTCCTCGGCCAGTACCAGGGAATCTATGCCGCAGTAAGTCAGGCCTTGAGTAGAGCGGTCGAACCGGTCGGTAACGAACCACCTGTCCATAAAGGAAAACAACCTTATTTCAAACCGGATCCGATTATCATCGCCCCTGGTGGCAATTCCCTGTTTTATAAATTTATGCAATTCCTCCTCGGAAAAGAATTTCCTCAGCTTTTCCCGGGGAAGGGGGTCGTTCCTGATAAAAGCCTCAAACAGGGTATAGGCATCGGGATGGCGTCTGCGGAAATCGGCCTGGAATTGCTTTCGGAAAAAGGAGGGATTGAAGCTGCAGGTTCTTTTATTGGTAAAAAGGTTGACCAGCAGATGCAGTTCCCCGATTCCCGGAAGGCGTTTGGGAACCACCGGAAGGACTTTGGTCAGTTGGTAATCATGTTTTTTACATTCCCGCAGGATGGGAGATAAATCGAAATTTAAGCGAGGTATCATATAGTCTTAACGTTGAAGAAATTTTACATAAGCAAAGAGGTCATACAGCTTTTTTTCTTCCAGCACGCTCTTTCCTTTCTGGTATTTCTGATAACAATATTGAATCCAGGCCGCCATCTGCAAAGAAACCACGTGTTTTCCCAGTTGATAACGCTTATCCGGGCCGTGACAGCCGGCGCAGCTTTTGCCGTTTCCTCCCAGGCCGGTGTCCTTGAACAGCTTTTCTCCTTCCAGGATATTCCCCTGGGTAAACATCCTCATCATCAGGCGAAGCCTGGCATCGGTGTCAAACTGGGCAAAACTCACGGAAGCGAAAATCAGGCCTAAGGAAATATATAGGACCAATATATGAAACCTGTTATTCAACATACAATTCCAGTCTGTCCAGGTGATCGAGGATGTTGGTGCGGTAACCGTAACTGAACCGGTATCCCGACAGGGCGGCATGGTCGGCTGTTTCAGCCTGATTTTTGTTGAACGAGTATCGGGAAAGCCCAGGCGACTCCTTTTTCGGTTTGCTCCACTGCTCGATATTGACGCTGTCCCAGTTGGTGGACAGCTCTTTTAGAAGAGGGGCGAACTTAACCCGCAGGTATTGAAACACCTCATGCCTGCCCTGCCAATCCATCGACTCCACCGCTCTGTCGAATTTTTCGATAAAGAAAACGCCGACCGCTTTCTGCATCCGAATTTCCTTTTTTTGCCCGGGGGTAAGCATACCGGAGAATTTTATCTTTGAATAAGCCAGCTTTATTTCCGATTTCTCCTGCAGGAATTCCCGGTCGTTTCGACAGCGGCGCCGGCGCACTACCTGTAATTGTTTCAGAGGTCCGTCTTGAGCTAAATCACCGGAACTCACCGCCGCACAATCGTTAAAATCGAAATTACCATTAATTAATTTGGGATTGTTCACCAACAGGATGGTTAATCCCTGGTAATCCTTTTCCGCAAGTCTGTCCAGCAAGAGCCGTTCATCTTTTGACTTATAGACTCCAGACGGAAAAACCGGCTGCATATAGCTAAAAAAAACCTTTTCCGGGCGATTTTCCCGTAATCCGGCGCAGGCAGAGCAGAGCAATAAACCGACGATAATATAATGTTTGAAAGGTCTAATCTTTCTTGTTCTTCTGATGTTTCCGGTAGCAGGGAATGCACATCGCTTTCCCATCGGCGAACCGTCCGTAATAATTTACCACCGTTTCTCCGCA
Organism: bacterium; assembly: GCA_046757225.1. GTDB lineage: Bacteria > SZUA-182 > SZUA-182 > JBHHXV01 > JBHHXV01 > JBHHXV01. Next base: position 14,155 of record JBHHXV010000011.1, on the reverse strand, counting down.
GACAGCGCAGATAAACCTCTTGGGCAGGCGGGAGGCAATAGGGGGAATCTGCTCCTGCAGTTCATTGTATTCAGACCGGGAGAGTTCTCTTATGTTGAACATTTTATTATAATCCAGATCAATGATCTCCAGGGCTTTTTTATTCATCAGTTTCATGAATTCCTTTTGCTTTTCCAAAGAACTCATTCCCATCATGAACCCCATTTTCAGAGCGTGAAAACGGTCGTCATCCGGGGCGTGCAGGATCGGGTCCAGAACCTTGGGAACCAGGGAAAGCCGGTATGTCTTCCGGTCTATTTCCCGGATAAAGATCCAGGTGTCTTTTCCGTAATCCATCACCACCAGCCCCTTCATGCCGTTGCCGGCGGTATTGGCGAAAGGGGAGTTCGACCCGGACAACCGCTGAATAGCGTCCAGCCCGCACTTCTGATTTTCCACCACCACCATGAGCTTGGCTCCCTTATGCTTTCCGGACTGCAATTTCTCCTGAGCGAATTTAAGGGCTTTATACCCCTTCACCAACCCGGAACAGAGATGGCCGTGAAATTCGATCGCTTTGGCCAGGTCTCCCGGCAGACCGGTAATGTCCCAGGCCAACGGCCGGTCAGCAGAGCCGCCGGGGCCGAAACGCCCGGGCGGGCCAGGCGCGGCGGTCGCCGACCCGGTGATTGTCATTAACAGCAAACAGATAAAAACAATTTTTTTCAAGGTAAACTCCGCAGAAAAACCCGGCTATAATTTCCCATAAATTAATTTACTTAAGCCAATTAACAACATGTAACTCATTAATTCTTTTAAAGTGAGCTTGATTGTTAGTCACCAATGACAACTTATTAACAAGAGCGGTCGCTGCAATCAGAATATCTGCATCACAAATCAAATTTCCCTTTTTGCTCGGATCCGCATATATTCCCGCCGCTTTTCCCACAACCGTATCGTTAACAGGCAGAATGCTGTTTCTGGAGCAAAAAAGATCAAAGGCTTTCACCTGTTTAAGGGCGCCTTTAGCCCTCAATCCCCGTAAAATCTCATATTTGGTTATAAGAGAAAAATTAAACCGAGAATATTGATCGATGTAACGGCCAGCCTCCAAAACCACCACCTGATTTTGACGCATAATCATTGACAGGATATCAGTATCCAACATTACTTCCGGCAAAGTCATCGTTATACCCTATCTTTGGAAGAAACCGCGGCGATCAAGAGCAGTCCGTTCCACTTCATCGATCTGTTTATCGGTGAGACCTTGGTATACCGAAGCCGCCAATCCCAGCAAATCATTCGCTGAAGATGGAGCGGGGGTATCCACTGTTAATCGAACTTGTTTTCCCTCCTTGATTTGAGGAGCTTTTAAAGGCCGAAACACTCCTTTTTCGTAAATAGCTTCCAACGTCTGTTTCATTAATTTGCCCTCTTATTTCAGTTTCTGCCTAATTACTTGTCACTATGTTGTTGAAAATAGTTACTTTTTGTCAGTCTCCCTTCAACCAAATAAACCTGGAAACTTGGTCTTATTGAACCCATGCCATGGAGGCTCCGCCTCCAATACCAATAATATATTCAAAGTATAGGAAAAAACCAGGGAATGCACAATTAAAATTTGCTCTTTCTGCGTGTCCTCACGCCGAAAACAGATTTACCAGGGGGGTTACGAATAACAAGGAAATCTTCTGCTCTTCCGGTTTCGGCCAGGGGACAGGCCGAAACATCGAAAGCTCCCTTTCACCCAGGGGAGAAGGTTGGGATGAGGGGGAGTAAAAACAAAGAATTGGTTAACCCCTCACCCTTTTATAAAAGGATCTTGAAGGAATGGTGCGCCATATCGAAAAAGACGCCGGGACGCAGGCCGAAATAAATCGTGAGGATAGCCATCAGGGTAATCGCTACTTTAAGGGAAGCGGAAGAGACAACGGATAATTCATTTCCCTCTTCAACCGGCTGGAAATATACCGCCACTATCAGTTTCAAATAGTAATAGGCGGATATTACCGCATTAATAACCGTTATCCAGGCCAGCCAGGTCATATGATTGGTCCCCATCGCCGCCGAAACGATCCAGAACTTGGCCAGAAAACCGGTAGTAGGCGGTATTCCCGCCAGGGAAAAGACAAAAATGGCGAACATGGCCGCCGCCCAGGGAGAAACCAGGGAAAGGCCCTTGATCTCGTCCAGGGTGTCGCCCACGCTTTTGTCCCGGCAGACCAGAGCTAAAATCGAAAAAGCCCCGATTTTGGCCATGGCGTAAAACATAAAAAAGAGCATAACACTGGTGAAGCCGACCTCGCTGGAGTATCCGGCCGCCACGAAACCGACCAGCACATACCCGGTATTGGCGATGCCGGAATAAGCCAGTAACCGTTTCACGTTTTCCTCCCTCAAGGCCAGGAAATTGCCCAAAGTCATGGACACCGCCGCCATAACCGCCAAGATCAAAGTCCATTCCACCTTCTGCGTTCCCAATACAGAGAGAAACATCCTGAGCATTACCGCCAGAGCTGCCGCTTTCGGGCCAACGGAAATAAACCCGGAAACCGGGGTGGGCGCCCCCTCGTACACGTCAGGCACATACATATGCATTGGAACCGCGGCGATTTTAAAGGAAAAGCCGACCAGCAACATCATACCGGCCACTGACATAATATAATTGGTCTTACCGGCAGCCAGCACCTGGACAATTTTGGTAAAAGCGATTTCGCCGGTTACCCCGTAAACCAGTGACATTCCATAAAGCATAAGAGCCGAAGAGAACGCTCCCAACAGGAAATATTTGACCGCCGCTTCGGTGGTTTTCTTGTCCTTGCGGGTAGTGAATCCGGTGAGCACGTATGAACTGAGGGAGGATAACTCCAGTCCCACGAAAAACATAATGAAATCAGAGGCCGAGGCCATTACCAGCATCCCCAGGACAGCGAAGATGACCAGAGCGGGATATTCTCCCCTGTCCACTTCGTGTATCTTGTTGTATTCGATCGAGGAGAGCAGCACCACAATGCCGATCATATAAAACAACACCTTGAAAAAGAGGGCGAAGATATCGATAGTAAAACCGCCGCTGTAAACGACCGTATTCGAGTTCCCCTGAAGTACCGTAAACATGAACGCCAGCAGGAATCCCAGCACGCCGATATAGTAGAGAAATTTCTTCTCCATTCTGGGGAGGGCGAAATCCAGGGTGAAAACCAGCATCCCGAAAAAGGCCACCGTCATTTCCGGAATGGTCTGCTGTAAACTGGTATAAAGATTAGTTAAATTCATCAGTCGAGATATCTGTTTTTCAATATCATATTATTGCTTATTTCCGTCGGTTTCAAGGGGGGTTTTTCCGGTTTGGCGGAAACCGCTTTCACTGTCTGTGGTCTGGTCTGAGTTTCCCCGGCCATTTTTCTTATCATCCTGAGGTCAAAGATTTTGTGCTGTTTTGGGTGCAGATGGCTCATAACCGCTTCCACTTCATGGTCATCCAATGATCTTCCCTCACGCACCAGGCTCAGGAGGTTGGCGACCCCCGGCCGAATTGTTTTGACAAACGGCTTGGGATAGAGCCCGATCAGAAAGATAGCCACCACCAGGGGCGCCATGGTCATCTGTTCCCTGAAGCTCAAATCTTTCAAGCCGGCGTTTTTCGGATTTACCGGCTTGCCCAGGGCCACCCGCTGGAACATCCATAATAAATAGGCCGCGCAAAAGAGAATGCCGGCGACTGTTATCAACCCGTAAACCAGGCTGGTCTGAAAGGTGCCGATAATGACAAACAGCTCTCCCACGAACCCGTTCATACCGGGCATTCCCATGGAAGAAAGCATGATGGTGGCGAAATAGGCGGTGAAAATCGGCAGTATCTTGAACAGGCCGCCGAATTCTTGGATATCCCTGGTATGGCGCCGGTCGTAAATCAAGCCGACCACCAGGAAGAGCCCGCCGCTGCTGATGCCGTGATTGACCATCTGCAGTATTCCCCCTTCCAGCCCGTACTGGTTCAGCACAAAGATACCCATGGTTATGTAACCCATATGGGCGACACTGGAAAAGGCCACCAGCTTTTTCATATCCACCTGATTCATACAGACCCATGAGGCGTAGACGATGGCCACCCCGGAGATAAACATCACATAGGGATAAAACTTGAAATTAGCGGCCGGGAGCAGGGGAATGGAAAAGCGGTAAAAACCGTAGGCGCCCATTTTCAAAAGAATAGCGGCCAGGATAACGCTGCCGGCGGTCGGGGCGTCCACGTGAACATCAGGCAGCCAGGTATGGAACGGTATCATCGGCACCTTGATGGCAAAGGCCAGGAACAGCACCCAGAACACCCACATCTGGGTGAACGAGGGCAGGGGAGCGGTATATAATCTCAGGATATCGAAGGTATATTTGACGGACAGGTGATGGGCGAGGGCGTAATCGTGGTAGTTGTAGTAAACAGCCAGCAGCCCCAGCACCAGGGGAAAGCTGCCCACCACCGTGTAAATGAAGAACTTGTAACTGGAATATATCTTCCGGCCGGCCCCCCAGACGCCGATCATCAGAAACATGGGAACCAGCTGGGCTTCCCAGAAGAGATAAAAGAGCAGCAGATCAACGGACATGAACACCCCCAGCATGGCGGTCTGTATCAGCAGAATAACCACCATGAACTCCTTGACTCTCTCTTTTATGGCCGTAAAAGTGGAAAGAACGGTGATCCAGCCCATGAAGGTGGTAAGGATAACCATCCAGAGGCTGATGCCGTCCACACCCAGGTGGTAGTTGGCCCCGATCGAGGGAATCCAGGAGAAATTCTCCACAAACTGCATCTTGGCCGTACCGCCCTGGTAAGCGAAATACAGGGGAAGGGAGAACAGGAAATCGATAAAAGCCACGGCAAAAGCGGTGCTTCTGATCAGGCTGATTTTTTCTTTACCTATGGCGGAAACAATCAGCGCACCGATGGCGGGCAGCCATAAGACAAGAGAAAGAATCGGAATACCGATTCCATGATGATATGTTATTGAACCAAGCATGTTACTAGTAAAACAAAAAGAAACTCAACCCAATGAAAGAAACTACGCTGAGACCGATCAGGAGGATATAAAGCTCCAGCTTATCGCTTTGCAGCACCCGGGATCTCTCTCCCACCACCAGGGTGTTGTCAGCTACCTCATTAACCGTCCGGTCGATCACCTTGGGGTCGAAGATCCGGTAAATCTCGCAGAACTCAAGATATTTCTTGGCTATCCAGTTCTGCCACAATTCCTTGTCGTAAACCCACTGCGGAATGAACTTATCTTCAAACATATAGATCAGACTCTTTTTATCCGACAGGCTCTGCCAGAAATCCTCCATCAGCTTGGTCATGACCAGGTCGATAAAATCACCGAAAACGAACGAGGGGTTCAGGCAGAACCAGACAAACCCGGCATAAGCTTTTCTCCCTAGTACGGTCATATAGTAATTGAGTTTTATACCGAACGAGGTGGCCGGATTCTTACAGATCCATTTAAATCCTCTCAGGATCATCTTGTAATAGGTTTCAAATTCTCCCCCTTTGCCGATATGAATATGGAACCAGCCGTATTTCATTCCCAGGATAAAATACATGCCTCCCAGAGAAACCGCGATTCCCGCGCCCATCAGGTTTTCGATTACCACAGACCAGGCGTGGTGGATCCCTTCGCCGACCGGATACAGCAGTGGTATGATCGAATGTGAAGCGTCAGAGGCGGCATGGAGGTTAAACAGTTGATGATAAGCGTGAGAGCCGGCGCTGAAATTCATATAGGCCAAAGACGGCCCGATAAAATGCTCCAGGATGAAATTAGGGAAAATGCCGATGAAAACGATAGCGGCGGACAGGGAGATCAGGCCGACCCGCATCATCAGGGGAGCGTCTTCTACATTATCATATTTCTCCGGCCGCTTGCCCTTGAAAATCAGGAGAAACATCTTGATATTGGAGGCGAAAGTACCGCCGGCCGTGAGCATGAAGATTATCTCCACCAGCTTCAAGCTGAAGGCGTCATCTCCCGCTTTGGCGTAACTTGCAGAAAAATGCTGCGCTTCCACGATGGCGTGGTGCAGGACGGTCTTGCTGGCGAACCCGTTGAAGCCGGGGATACCGGAGATACCCATGACCGCGATAAAGGTACAGATTGCCACGACCGGCATGTTATCGAACAGGCCGCCCAGCTTGTACATATTGATCTCTTTGGTCCGGAAATAAACCGCTCCCACCCCTAAAAACAGTACCGCTTTAAAAAGGGCGTGATTCAGGATGTGGTACAGGGCGCCGGCCACTCCCATGGCTCCGTCAGCTCCCATATAGGCCGCGCAGCCGATTCCCATGACAATGTACCCCATCTGGCTGACGCTGTGAAAGCCGAGCATCTTGTTGGAATTTTCCGAAATCAGGGCGCCCAGCACCCCCATGAACATGGTGATGGTTCCCACCCAGATCACGATATATCCGATATGGTGAAGCGACACCCAGTTACCGGTGGATTTAAGAGCCGCCCATCCCCCTACCGGAATGAACAGCAGGTTGACCACCCGGAATATTCCGTAAGCCCCCGCTTTGATCATGCCCCCCGAAGAGAGGGCGCAGGCGCTGTTGGGAGAATTGGGATAACCGGTGGTCATCCAGATATGCAGGCCGAACAGCCCCGCCTTTACCCCGAAACCGACGATCATCAGAAAGGCGATCAATCCCCTTGAGGTCAAGTGAGCTCCTCTGGCCTGAGTAAGGGCGGTGATAGCCACGCTGCCGGTCTGGGCGTATAAAAGCACGATTCCCAGCAGCAGGGCCAGACCGGAAACGACCCCCAGGTACAGATAATTATCCGCTCCCCGCCTGGCTTCCTCGGTTTCCCGGTGAATCAGCAGGGAATAGGGGAAGATCACCAGCCCCTCAAAGAAAAAGAACAGGGTCATGAAATCGCCGGCCAGCAAAACCCCCAGATCCGCCATCAGGGTCAGCAGATTGAAGAAGGCGAACCGCTGCTCCTTCCCTTCCACGCTCATGTATTCGGTTGAGTAGATAGTGGTCGCCAGCCATAGAAAGCTGGTGACCAGAGCGATCAGCAGGTTGGCCGGGTCCACTTTAAAGGTGAAGTCAAACCCCGGCAGAAAGGAATAAGCGGCAAGGATTCCCTTATGCAGGGTATGACCTATATCGGTTCCGCTGATTACCGGGCCGATCATCAATAAGAGAAAAAAGAAGGGAATACCGGTACCGGCGATGGTGATAATATCTCTGTTCTTTGAGTCCTTTCCATAGAAGGCGACCAGGAAGGCCGCGAACAGGGGAGCAAGTATTACCAGCAACGGCAGGGAAGCGGAAAAAGCGGTTCCCCTTTCTATATAAGGAGCAATCCCCTCGTGGCCATGTTGCTTTTCCTGGTGCCCTTCCGTCTTATGATGCCCGGCTTCGTGATGTACGACCTCATGATGTCCGGCCTCGTGCGCTTCGGTTTCCGCCCGGGCCAGCCACCCCTCACCCGGGAAACTATAAAAATTTACCAGGGAAAACAGCGCCGCCAGGAAGATAATCAGGCCTATTTTTGATCTGTTTCTCATAACTTACTAATGCGAATCATGATGCTCATGGGCGTAATGGAATGACATGCCGTACTGCAGAAACAGGAGCCCGCCGGACAACTTGACCGCCAGCCTTATAAAGCCGATTAAAAAGCCCTCATGACCGGAAGGGAACATATCAATTAAAAAGTTGATAAATACGACCCAGATAATTGCTTTGGCCAGAAAATCCTGTTTCCGTTCGAGATCCCGGTCGGCTGCCGTCCCTATATGAGGAGCTACTCTATTGGCGGAAACCCCCAGAGCCAGCGCAGTGGCAGTCAACAGCCAGGAGATTACGTACCCGGTCATCCCCCCCTGTTCTTCCTCTTCATGTCCATGAACCTCATGTTCCCCGGATACCTCGTGCTTTTCGGACACCTCATGCTTTTCCGGAGTTTCCTCAGCCCAGGCCGCGTCTTTAGTGACTGGGGAAATCGCCTGAAACAACACCAGGAAGGAGGCCAGGACAAGCAAGGTTGTATATTGTTTTAAACTCATAAATCCCTTAGTGCGCAAAAGCCGCCAGGCTGAATTGCCTGGCCAGGTGTACCGGAATCTGCGGCAACACGCCGAAGATTACAATCCCTGCCGCCAGGGCGATCAAAGAATATTTCATCCAGGGGCCGGGGTCCACGTTTTCACTGGTTTTGGCGTCCAGAGCCTCTGAAGGCTCCAGAAACCAGGCCCGGTAAATAATCGGGCCGTAATACATCAGGTTCATGAAACTGCTGAGCAGAAGGACGAAGATCCCGATCGAGCCGATATTCAAGGAGGAGGCTACCTTTTGAGAGTGCTGAATGGCTCCCAGTACCAGAAACCATTTACTGATAAAACCGTTGAAAGGGGGCAGGCCGATCATGGACAGCCCGCCGATGGTAAAGCAGGCGGTGGTAATCGGCATACGCCGGCCGATCCCCTGCAGGTCCTCCAGGTTGCGCAGGCCGGTCTGGTGAATAAAGGCGCCGGCGCACATGAAGAGCACCCCTTTGATGAAAGCGTGGTTGAAGATATGGATAGTGCTTCCCGTAACCCCCAGGGGGGTGAGCAGAGCGGCCCCGAAAAGGATGTACCCGATTTGTGAGATACTGGAATAGGCCAGCATCCGTTTTATTTCGGTCTGGCCGATGGCCATGGCCGAACCGAGAAAGATATTGATAAAAGCGAAAATGGCTATCAGGGTGGTCAACCAGTGACCCCACATAAACCCCCGGCCGAAAACCGTATAAAAGGTTCTGATGATTCCATACCCTCCAGCCTTGATCATGACCCCAGAAAGCAGGGCGCTGGCCGGAGCGGGCGCTACCGGGTGAGCGTCGGGAAGCCAGATGTGAACCGGAAACATACCGGCCTTGACCCCGAAACCGATGATAAAACCCAGAAAGATATAAGGCATGGCCCAATGAGTGCTCAGGCCAAGTCCCATTTTGGAAAGCTGGAGCAGGTCGCCGGTGCCGGTGATCGCGTAAGTGCAGACTATGGAAAAGACCAGAATCAATCCGCCGATCACTCCCATAAACAAGTACTTCCGCCCGGCGGCCAGGGCCTGGGGGGTTTCCTCGTGAATAACCATCACGTAGGAACAGACACTGAGCATTTCGAAGAAGATGTAGAGAGAAAACAGGTTACGGGCGAACAGGACTCCCAGCATCCCTACCAGGGTAAGCAGAGACAGGATATTGTACCGTTTAAGGTTATTGCTGTGATCCAGGTATTCGACCGAATTAAAGCTGGCCATCGCCCAGACAAAGGCTGAAGCGATACCGGCGATAAGGCTCAGGCCGTCGGCCATAAAAGAGATATTAACGTTAAAACCGGTATGGAAGACAGTTACTAAAGCGGCTCCCTTGTATACGGCGGGAAGCATGGCCAAGGTTACCAGGAAAACCAGAAAATTGGAGTAAGCGGTGACTTTGAGTCCCATCTTGTCGGTTACCAGACCGATTATCGGTACGGTAGCCACTGTAAGCAAAACAGGAAAAAAGGGTATGATGCTTTTTACCATATCCATAACAATTCAATCCTTTGCAATAAAATAATTCCGACTGATATGCGCATATAAAAATCCTACTTAAAAGACCAGGGCCTTTCCCATTAAACCAGCCAGCGCAGGCTTAGCCAGAAACATAGGAATGGAACCCCATAAGCCAAAGATCACAAACATGATACAAACGATTACCATGGGGGCCAGCATGGTCCAGGGGGCTTCGCTGCCGAACCTTGAGGTGTCCTGCTCAAAATGGAAGGCCCCGGGCTGTTCCTTTTTGAACCAGGCTTTGTAGCCCAACGGAGCGAAAAAGCCCAACTCCAGCACCCCGCTTATGATAAAGATAAAGGCATACCCGGCCATATGGCTGTTCAGGTAGCCGCGTATCAGGTAGAATTTACTCAACCAGCCGGCCATGGGCGGCAGGCCGATAACGCCTAAAGCGGCGACCGCATAGCAGGTAAGGGTGATCGGCATTCGTTTGGCCAGGCCGTCCACTCTGGCGATATACTTGTTCTTGCTCTGAGTCATCATACAGCCGGCGCTGTAGAAAAGGGCGATCTTCATAAAGGCGTGAAAATAGATATGCAGCAGCCCGCCGATCTGTCCGATCACGTCCAGACAGACCGCTCCCATCAGCATGTAGCTCATCTGGTTTACCGTGGAAAAGGCCATCATCTTCTTGATCTCCTTCTGCCGCATACCGATGATGGCCGCCACAATGATAGTGGTGGCGGCAATAAACATCAGGGCGTCGGAAAAGCCCATCGCCCGATAGAGGGTAATCCCGAAGATATTATAAATTACCCGGAAAAATCCGAACACACCCACATTGACCACCGCCACCGCATGAAGCACGGCTGTCACCGGGGTGGGAGCGATCATGGCGTCCGGCAGCCAGTAATACTGAAAAGGCACCAGCGCCGCTTTAAAACCGAAAGCGAAGGTCAGCAGGCAGAACAGCAGAATCAGGGTGCCTTTGCCTAAAGAGGCCATTCCCGGAATACCGCCGGCAATAAAGCTGACCGTGCCGGTCTTGGCGAAGATGATTCCGAAGGCCGCTACCAGAGCCGCTCCCCCGGCCAGCAGGTAAGCCCCGTATATGATTCCGGCATTATAGGCGGTTTCGGTTTCCTCATGAATAATCAGGGGATACACCGCGACAGTGAGCAGCTCGAAAAAGATAAAGAAGGTTATGAAATTCTCGGCGAAACAGATGCCCATGGCAGCCGTTACATTGATAGTCAAAGAGCTGAAAAAGCGGGTCTGCGAATGCTCCGGCGCCATGTACCCGAAGGCGTAGATATTGGTAAGGATCCACAGGAAGGACATGGAAAAGGCCATGTGCAGGGAAAAGGGATCGACATTGAATTTCAGGGTAAAGGGAAAGGCGTCCACCAGGGTTACCGCGTAGTGGTTTCCCCCTATCAGCACATAGTTTATCAGCCAGATAACCGAGAGACAGGCGAATACCGCCGGTATCATCACGTACAGATTACGTAAAGCCCGGTTTTCTCCGGCGGTCACTATCAGGGCGCTACAAACCAGCGGCACCACCAGCATAAAAAAGATAAGCACTAATGTCCTCCTTGAACTTTATCCCTGAACTTTATTTCAGCAAGCCGATTTCATCTATATTGATATTTTCGAAACTGCGCCAGAGCGATAAGGCGATCGCCAGCCCGATGGCGGCTTCAGCGGCAGCGATTACAATGGAAAAGATGGTGAATATCTGCCCGGAAATCGACTGGGAATGATAAGAGAAAGCCACCAGATTGATATTGGCGGCGTTCAGCATCAATTCGATTCCCATCAGCACGATAATCAGGTTCCTTCTGATCAGCACGGTAAGCAGGCCGATACTGAACACGACCGCGCTCAAAAACATGTAAGCGGAAGTCCCCATTACCGTTCTCCTTTTTCCGGTCTTCCCAGCACCACCGCGCCGATCAAAGCGACCAGCAGCAGGATGGAAACCAGTTCAAAGGGAAAGATAAAGTCGGTAAACAGCGTCTTGCCGATCAGCTCGGAGTTCCCGCCCCATTTGGCCAGACCGGCCGCCATATTTCCCATCCGGGGAATCAGCCTTCCCCTGGAAGAAAGCATGAGCACCAGTTCCATAAACATGACGATTCCGATTCCAATAGTAAGACGGTGGTTTTTATGGAAATGAATAAGCTTCCTGTAATTTTTCAGGTCGATCAACATAATGGCGAACACATACAACACCACCACGCCGCCGGCATATACCATGATTTGGATCACCGCCACGAACTCGGCCGAGCGTAAAACGAACAGACAAGCGGTGGTAAAGAAGGTAAGCACCAGCCACAGCATACTGTGAACCGCGTTCTTGGAAATCAGGACCATGGCCGCCGCCACTATGGTTATCGCTGAAAAAATGAAAAAAAACAGGCCTTCAAACACGTTGTTTCTTCCTAATACGGTTTATTTACCATCCGGATAATCCGGACTTAAAAGGTAGCGTTATCTCCCCAGACATAAGAAAACATATCAGCCACTTTTTCGTCCATTAATCTGAGCATGTTGGTTATCGACAAAGCCAGTTTATGGAGAATCAGATACCCGCCATAAGGGTCCTCCCGGCAGAATTTCTCGAAATCCTCCTTGGAAAGCGAGATGGTCTCGGTGGTCTCCAGAGCCCTGGCCGTAGCTGAATGCCGGTTGGGATCCAGAAAGGTAAACATGCCGAAGAATCTCCCCGGATACAGGGTAGCGATGGATGAGGCCGCCTCTTTTTCCGGTATTCTCATCATAAAAGAGATCTCCACGCTTCCTTTTCTGATTATCTGGAGGCTGTGCCCGATCAGCCCCTCATCAAAAACCAGTTCTCCGGCCGCATAATTCCGCACCTCGCACAGACCGCTGAGCTTTCGGCATTCATTCCCGTCCAGTTCCGAAAAGAGAGCCAGAGCCCTGATCGCTTTCTCTATAGCCATTTTCCCTCTCCCTTTCAGTCCGTTTTTAAGCCCTTAACGGTCGCTGACCACATAACGGACCATATCGATAAAGCTGTTATCCATCTGCCTCATATACGAGCAGAGAATCAACATCAGTTTTTTCAACACCTTGGTGCATAATTCAGGGTTTTTTTCCGCCAGGGCGTCGAAATCGCTTTTTTTCAGAAATAAAAGGCGGCAGTCGGTTTCCGTTTTAACGTTGGCCGAATGTTTTTCGCCGTCGAGAAAGGAGAATAACCCGAAAGATTCCCCCTGGGACAAGACCTTGATGATCTGCTTCTGATTTTTCCCTACCAGGCTGTAAACCGAGACCTTGCCCTCCAGAAGAAAGTATAAGGTTCCCCCGGGCATATCCTGAGTTATTATCATCTCGTCAGCCGGCACCCGCCTGGTTTCCACCCAGTCAGCCAGTATCTCCACCTCGCTGGGCAGCAAACCCTTAAAAAAAGGCACCATCTCCAATGATTCATTTATAACACCCATAATATTTTCCTAAAGAGAGGATTTATCGGTTTCCAGAGCAACCGGGCAATGTTTTATAGCTGGGGTTCTGCTCTGGGGATCAGCCGGAGCGTCAGCCACCAGCCGGGAAATTATACCACCATAATGCACCGGCACAAACAAAATACCTTGGGACAACTTCCTGTCAACATGAACATGAAGCTTGACCGAACCGGCCGAAGAGGTCACTTTTACCTCCTCACCTTCTTCTATTCCGGCGCTTTCAGCGTCAGCCGGAGAAACAAAAACCCGCGGGCCCTTTATAGTCTCAGACATCCAGTCAGAATGCAAACAAAGCTCGCCCGTATGAAACCCGAACAGCTCCTTGCCGGTAATCAATAAATAAGGGTATTCCTTTGAGGTCTCAATGACCGCGCCCGGTCTAACCGATTTGAACCGGGCCTTGCCCAGCGGAAAACCGTCTTCGTAGAGCCTTTCATTATGCTCCTTCGACCCTGACCAGTATACCCCTTTCGGCTTATCGCCGCTGGATTGGCCGGGATTCTCGGCTTTTCTTAAAGCGAAAGCGGTTATCCCTTCGTACAGGGGAACTGTCCGGGCAATTTCATCGGTTATCTGCGATGCTTGATGATAATTCATTTTATATCCCAACCGGTCGGAAATATTTTTGATAACCTGCCAATCGCTCTTTTCTATCACATTATCGTATTTTTTATCGGTGCTCTCAACCGGAAGAGCCTTTTGCACTCTTTGAATCCTGCGCTCCGTATTGGCGGCGGTTCCGTCTTTTTCCGCAAAACTGGAAAGGGGAAAGACCACGTCAGCCAGAGCGGCTGTATCGGTCAGGAAATAACCGGAGACCGCCAGGAATTTAAGCTTTTCCAGGGCGCTCTTTACCAGAGAGCCGTTGTTCATACCGACCAACGGCTCTTCTCCCAGTATATACATCCCTTTTATCTGTCCTTTTTCCGACCAGGAAAACATTTCAGGCAAAGTGATTCCCTCTTCTTCCGGGAGTTCCCCCCCCCATTTCCGGGCGTAAGCGCGGCGGTTTTCCTCACTGGTCACCGCTTTATAACCCGGAAGCAGATCAGGCAGAACCCCCATATCGCAGGCCCCCTGAACATTGCTGTACTCCCTGGCCGGAAAAAGCCCCGCCCCTTTTTTACCGATA
>JBHHXV010000010.1:0-21211 GCA_046757225.1 bacterium | reverse complement strand
GGTAGGCGGGGGATGGTTGAAAAGCTCTCAGTCGGCCAGGGCGGTCGATCAGGTCAGTTTTGAGCTGGAGGCCGGAAAAACCCTTGGCCTGGTGGGAGAATCCGGTTGTGGCAAGACCACCACCGGCAGGATGATCGTCCGGTTACTGGAAGCCATTTCGGGCAAGGTGCTTTTTGAAGGGCGGGATATTATCCCTTTAAGCAAAACCGATTTAAAACCGGTCAGGCGGAAGCTTCAGATCGTCTTTCAAGACCCTTTCGCTTCTCTTGATCCCCGGATGAGGATCTCCGAGATTGTGGGCGAAGGCCTGTTAATCCATAAACTGGCCGCTAAAAAAGAATTGAGGGAGCGGGTAAGAGGACTCCTGGACCGGGTGGGCATTAAAAAAGATCAGTTGAACCGCTATCCCCACGAGTTCAGCGGCGGTCAGCGTCAGAGAATCGGAATCGCCCGGGCCCTGGCTTTATCCCCCAAACTGATTGTGGCTGACGAGCCGGTGTCAGCCCTGGACGTCTCCATTCAAGCCCAGGTGATAAACCTGTTTAAAGACCTGCAGGATCAGGATAACCTTTCCTATCTGTTTATCGGGCATGATCTGAGCGTCGTGAAATATATCAGCCACAAGATAGCGGTCATGTACCTGGGCAGAATAGTGGAACTGGCTCAGAAAGATGTTTTATTTTCCTCGCCCAGACATCCTTACACCCAATGCCTGTTGTCGGCGATCCCGGTTCCGGATCCCCGTAACAAGAGCGGGCATATCGCCTTAACCGGCGAGGTGCCCAGCCCTTTGAACCCTCCGTCCGGCTGCCACTTTCATCCCCGCTGCCCCAAGGTGATGCCGGTATGCTCTCAAGAGATTCCTCCTCACAAAGAAGTCGGTCCCGGCCATCAGACCGCCTGTCATTTGTACTGAAAATTATTTGACATAACCGGCAAAAAAATTTAACCTAAAAGCCGTAAAAAGTTCTACAGCGGTGGAGATATTATAAGATATGAAAGTGGTAATTTTATGCGGTGGTCAGGGAATGAGGCTGCGGGAGGAAACCGAGTTCAAACCGAAACCTATGGTCACCATAGGTGACCACCCGATCCTCTGGCATATCATGAAGATTTACGCCAGCTACGGATATAAGGAATTCATTCTCTGCCTGGGATACAAGGGCGAGGTTATCAAGGATTATTTTCTTAATTACGCGAAAATGAATTCCAGTTTTACCATCAGTCTTTCGGGCAAGAGGGGTATCATCTTCCACAATTCGCATCATCAGGAAGACTGGAGCGTAACCCTGGCCGATACCGGGCAGAGTTCCATGACCGGAGCCCGGCTTAAAAAGGTGGCTCACTTCATTGAGGGGGACAGCTTTTTTATGACATACGGGGACGGTGTCTCCAACGTCAATATCACTGATCTGTTGAGTTTTCACAAGTCCCATGGAAAAGCGGCCACTGTAACCGGCACCCTGCCTCCTTCCCGTTTCGGCGACCTGGAAGTGGATGACAACGCTCAGGTAAAAAGCTTTTCCGAGAAACCGCAGGTGCATTCCGGGGGAATTATCAATGGCGGCTTCTTTGTGCTCGACAAAAGGGTGATCGATTTCATTCCCGATGACGACGGCTGCCCCTTTGAGCGCCAGCCGATGGAAGACCTGGCCGAGGCCGGGGAATTGATGCTTTATAAACATGACGGCTTCTGGCAGTGTATGGACACCATCCGGGACCGGCAGCTGTTAAACAACCTGTGGAAGGCCGGTCATCCTCCCTGGAAGGTGTGGTAATGGGCGGGTACTGGAAAAACCGGAAAGTTTTCGTTACCGGCGCCACCGGTCTGCTGGGCAGCGCTCTGGTGGAAACACTGGCCGGAGAGGGGGCTGATGTGGTGGCCTTGATCCGGGACCGGGTTTCCTTCTCCCGGCTGATCCGGGAAAGAATCGTTGACCGTGTCACCGTGGTTCAAGGGGCGGTGGAGGACTATCTGCTTTTAGAGAGAGTCCTCAATGAGCATGAGATAGAGGTGGTGTTTCATCTGGCGGCCCAGACCATTGTGGGAATCGCCAACACCAACCCCCTTTCCACCTTCGAGGCCAATATCAAGGGAAGCTGGTGCCTGTTCGAGGCCTGCCGCCGCAACCCCGCGGTAAAGAGGATCGTGGTGGCTTCCAGCGACAAGGCTTACGGGATACACGACAAACTTCCCTATGACGAGGAAAGCCCGCTGTCCGGTAGCCATCCCTACGATGTCTCCAAGAGCTGCGCCGACCTGATCGCCCAGACCTATTACCATACCTATGACCTGCCGGTATGTATCACCCGCTGCGGCAACCTGTACGGCCCGGGGGACTTGAATTACAACCGGATCGTTCCCGGCACCGTCAGGTCGGTTCTGCTGGGTGAAAGCCCGGTTATCCGCAGCGACGGTACCTTTGTGCGCGATTATTTCTATGTGTATGACGCGGTATCCGCCTATATCGACCTGGCTGAGCAGATGGAACGTCCGGAGGTGGTCGGAGAGGCTTTCAATTTCAGCAACCAGATTCAGATCTCCGTTCTGGAACTGGTCGAGAAGATTCTCAGGATAATGAAGTCCGGTTTAAAGCCCAGGATACTGAACCAGGGCGGGAATGAAATCCCCCACCAGTATTTGAGCGCGGCCAAAGCCGGAGCGGTGCTCGGCTGGAGTCCCCGTTACACCCTCGAAGAAGGACTGGAAAAAACCGTCGATTGGTATAAAAGCAGGCATGAAACGTAAGCCGGCAGGCACATGTCGCTTTCGCCGCTCATCCACCTTTTTATTATGTTCCTACCTCATGGCTTCGATGGTAAGTTTCAGGCCTTCATCCAGACTGTATTTCGGTTTCCACCCGAGAATTTCCCGGGCCAGTCTGTTGTCGCAGTAAAAATGCCAGGTCTCGCCCGGCCTGTAGGGCAGACCGCCGAATACCGGCCGGGTTTCGGCTCCGGCCAATAAAAAAATCTTTTCCACCAGTTCCCTCAACTGATATTCTTTTCCATTACCGATATTTATTATACGGCCGATCGCTTCCGGGGTGGTGGCCGCCAACAGGTAGCCCTCCACGATATCTTCCACGTAATTGAATTCTCTGGTCTGTTCCCCTTGAGTCATTTTAAATTCCTCGCCGTTTAGAGCCGCTTTAATAGCCTGGGGAATGAACCGCCTGGGTTCCTGGCCGGGGCCGTAGGTAAGAAAGGGCCGCAAAGTCACTATCGGAAGCCCCATGGTTTTATGGAACATCCGGCAGTACATGGTGGTGGAAACCTTGGCCGCCGAATAGGGGGAGACCGGGTTAGGGATCTGCGACTCCCGGAAAGGGGCGGGATTGTCTCCGTACTCTTCACAGGTGCCGGTGTTGACAAATATCTCGTAATCCACCCCCTCCAGCGCCCGGATCAGGTTCAGGGTGCTGATGATGATCGATTCCAGAGACCGGGAACAGTTGTCCATGGTTCGGCCGACATCCGTATGAGCGGCCAGGTGAAAGATTTTCTGGGGATTGATTCTCCTCACGGTCGAAGTGAGTCCGGCCAGATCCCGGTAGTCAACCGTATGGGAGTGAACCCGGCTTTCCAGGCCGTCCAGCCGGAACGCTCCGGAGGTTTTTCTCCGGAGGACGTGCAGATCGGCTCCTTCGGAAAGAAGCCTTTTCACCAGGTAAGACCCGATAAATCCGGTTCCTCCGGTTACCAGCACCCTTGAGTTTCTAATTGAGGATAACATGATCGCTTGTTTGATCGTTTCCTTTTCTGGGGAGAAAAACGTATTGCGGCCGCATCAGGAAACCCGCTTTAAGGTAAAACGAGGGGTCGTCCGGCGGCAAAAGCAGGGCCGCCTGATAGTAATTCCGGTTTATATACCGGTGCAGCCGGTCGTCATCAGTCAGGTAACTGGTGATGATTTTGGAAAACTTCTTTTCCTCTATCATCCGTTTGAGGGAAAGACCCACCGGTTTACCGGTGCGCCAGACATCGTAGATGGCCATGTTATGAATCTGCGGCCACCGGCCCAGCATAGCGGGGTGGTAGGTGTGATCCAGCAGCCAGACACTGCTGTCCTGCCGGCGTAAATAACTCAGAACCTTTTTTCCGGTTTTCAGGTCAGCCTCTCCGGGTATAGAGTAGGCGGGATTGTATTTAAAGGCGTAAAATTGAACCAGGAGCAGGGCCATGGCCAGCAGTTTAACCTTATCGCTCTTGATAATACCGGAGATCATTATCCCCGCCAGGACAGCCTCGAAAAAGATCATGGGAATAAGACAGTTTTCCACGCCTCCCGATTTATTGCGCATCAGGAAACTGGCCGCTATTCCGGTGGCCGTGGCTATGGGGAGAAAGCCGAACCAGTCCTTTTTCCGGACGTAAAAAAGGAAATATCCCAGGGAAAGAAGCGTGAGACCGGGAAGACGGTATAGCAGATCTGGTATGAATAAGGATGAGACGAATCCGGGCTTGAACGAATAGGTGGAAATAATATCGAAGGTATAAAAACTGAACCAGCCGTGGCTTGTATATTGAAGGTACAACACCGGTATCAGGATGAACCCGGCCGCGCACAGGGAAAACAGGAAGCAGCTTTTACGGTCATTGAGCAGGTAATAGAGGCCCACCGCCGCCGTATAGAAAAGGCCGGTCTGTTTGGCAAAAAAGGAGAGGCTCAGAAAAAAGGCCGACAAAACCACATTGCGCCTGGTATGGGGGAGAAAGGCGAAATAAAAACCGGTTCCGGCCAGGAACATCAGCAGATTGTCCACCCGGATCACATCATAATAGAAACCGGTAACCCCGTAAGCGCCCAGCAGCAGCCCGGCCGCGATAAAAGCGGCGGCGGCTTTACCGGTTTCCCGCTTGACGAACAGGTAGATCAAAGCGGCGCAGCCCAGGGTGGAAAAAACCGACACCAGCCGGACCTGCCAGAAGCCGGTTCCCAGAACGTATAAAAAAGCGGCGGCGATCCAGGACATCAGCGGGGTATAAAGGAAGGGGATAAATTTTATAGTGGGGGCGACATAAAGGGGATTGCCTTTCAGCAGCCACAGGCCCTGCATGATGAACCCGCCCTCCATCCATTCCAGGTCAAAGGGATAAAAAATCCTGCACAGGACAGTGTAAAGAAAAAGCGCGATGAAACCGGCGGTTAAGAAGATTAAGAGATATCCGAGGAATTTATCGGCCCGGTCAATGTCCACCGGTAAGAAAGACTTATCAGGCATGTGTGTTGAATTTATTGCCCCGCCCGTAACGGATCATGTTGACGACAAACTCTATCACCGTCAGAATATTCACATTGGATTGACCTTTGGTTCTTTTATGGAAAACAACCGGTATTTCCGTAAACCGGAAATCATGCAGCTGGGACTTGAACATTACCTCCGCGTCCACGAACCAATCGGTTGAAGAAATATCCAGCTTTTCGAAGGTATCGCGCCGGAAGATCTTGGGGACCCCGTTTATATCCTTTGAAGGTATCTGGAAAAAAGCCCGGAAAAGGATATTGTAAACCTTGCTGATGATTTTTCTCTGCCGGCTGTAATTCCGTTCGATCCGCAGCCCTTTTCCCCAGTCCACCCCTTCTGATCTGACTTTTTCATAGACGGCCAGCACGTCCTCGGCCTTGATCTGGTCGTCTCCCCAGGAATACCCCAGGTAGCTCCCCCTGCAGTAATGCAGACCGGTAATAATCCCCCCGCCATACCCGGCGTTGGCGATCAGGTGAATTATCCTGGTCCGGGGGGTGGACAGCCGCTCCAGTATCTCTCCGGTTTTGTCCCGGGAACCGTTATTGACCAGGATCAGCTCGTAATTTGTCCCTTTCTTTTCCAGTACGGAACACAATGAGGAAACCACGTTTTCCACATTCTCTTCCTCATTGTAAAAGGGAATAGCCAGAGAAAGTTCGATATCTTCATTGCTGCGCTCTTCCCGGCCGATCATCTATCTTCTTTCCACTTTTACCAGCCGGTCGTCTAAAAAATACAATTCAAAGGATCTGGGTTGTTCGCGCATGAGATCGTTATAGTAACTGTAATTCCAGATCTCTCTCACCTTTCCGTCCGGGTCAATTTTGGATGATTTCAACTCGCCGGTATCACCGATAATCTCGGCCACCTCTTCTTTGGACATGTTCACCTTTACCCTGCTCATTTTATTGGGGATGGAAGAGGCGCACCCAGAAAACCAGAGCAGGGCCGCCAACAGTACCAGAAAAGAAATTTTTCTTTGCATATCAGGTTTTCCTCATTTTCGCAGGGGACTATTTCTTCAATTCAATTTCGTAGCCGGCCTTGGAAAAGATGGTCTGGGGACGGTAGCGGAAACGGGCATAATAAGGAGAGCTGACCTGCAGATCATACCACTCGTCTTCATCGTTTAACACAACCGCAACCCTGAAATATCCGTCAAACCAGGTTCCCGCCTCTTCCTTTTCCAGGGTATATCCCATCTTTTTTACCCCATCCATTTCATGGTCCAGAAAGATTTTATGGCCGGTTATGTGGTAAGGGTAAATCCTGGTCTTTATCTTTAAAATATTTTTCTCATATTCCTTGACACCGGAAAAATCGCCGTCTTTAGGATAATTCTTATGGTATAACCGCAGCTCCACGTAGTATTTTCTTAACTGTAAAATAGCTTTTGTAACATTATTTCTGATTCTGAAATCAGGAAGGGTGACAAAGAAAGCGTCAGTGGAACTGTCGTAGAGATATTCAAAGCGGCTCCAGGAGAATTTCGGATTCCGGCTGTCCTTGAGCCTTTTTCCGGTCTGAGAGTAATAAATCAGATCGGCTCCGCCGGTTGATTTTCCACAATCGCTGGTCAATTGCTGGCTTTGAGAGATAACCTTTTCCCCGTCTTTATAAATGTCCAGTTTGATTCTGGTTTTTTTTCCGGCGGTTTCTTCGTTCCAGGTAAAGATTATCCGCTCTTTAAACCCTTTTACCAGATCGACCTCCAGGAAGCCGTATTCCTGGTAATCCTTGTATTTTACGTAAGTTCCGTCTGATTTCTGTATATATAACTTATATTCGTATCCCGGGGGAAAATTAAAGATCTTGCGGTTGGCGGTATAGAATTCCACCGGATAGCTGCACTGGAGCAATGATACCGAGTCGATACTGGCGCTGGACCCGCCCTCTTTCGATGTAAAACCGGCATGGAAAATATAATCCTTGGTTTTCATCTGCAGTTTGGGATCCGCCCAGATATTGTCTTTGTTTTTTAAAATTACCTTGGCGGTTATAGGGTTGCTGGTATCGATCTCAAAGGTGCCGTCGTCAGGTTTGTAGGTCCAGGTCAAATCAGCCAGAAAGATTTTCTTAGGGCCAGATTTGACAAACGCCGTGAGAGACCACTCTGTTCCGGTTGCGGCGGTGGAGAAGCCGGTGATCAGTTTGTCTACCCCGTCTATTCTTACTGCCGCCATATCGAGAATATTTGCGGAAGATGGCTTATCTTTTTCCATGATAGAATTTTCCTTGGTTTCCTTTTCAGGAGAGGCGGAAGCCGGGGGGGGAGATTTGTCCGGGAAATTATCGGTAACATTGCCGGATACAGGAGCCTGTTTGACGGGGGGGGGGTGGCTTCCCCCGTATCTCTGTTGTTTTTCCGGATTTACCCTCTGGTTCTGGTTTGGGGGAGGGGGTTGACTGCCGTAATTGTATCTGTTGGTTTGGGCGGAAGCATTAAGAGAAATCAGGAGGATAAAGATACATGAACCGGTCAACCGACCGGCGAGTTTTTTCCTTTTTCCTGTTTTTCTCATGATTTGCGTTTCATAAGGGTTGTAAAATAGTTGAATTATGCTAACGTGTTGTCAGTTAAATGTCAAGTTAATTCAAGGGATTGTAATAAAGTGAGCGATAAAGAACCACTGAAATTATCCAGGGCGAACCGCCGGGAACGGGCGGAGCTGGCAGGGAACTGGAAAAAGAAGTATTCCCATATAAGGGAGAACGTTTACCGGAAATACCGGAGTGGCGCCCGGGGGTGGGACCTGGTGACGGAATTCTCTGAACAGATCGATTCTTTTATCCGTAAAATCTTTGAGGAGAGGGAAAGGGCTCATCTGGCCGGGTGTAAACCGGGACAATCCGGGCTTTCGGTTATCGCCCTGGGCGGCTACGGCCGGAAAGATCTGGCGCCTTATTCCGATATTGACATTATGGTTTTGTCTTCTCGGGGGGCTTCGCCGGTGGCCAGGGAAATCAACGCTGATTTCGTGCAGCTTTTATGGGATATCGGTTTTCAAGTGGGTCACCGTTTCTGCTCGGTCGGTCAGGCGGTAGTCCAGGGAAAAAGGGATCTGGTTTCACAGACCGCCATGCTGGAAGCCCGGTTTCTGACCGGGAACCCCGACCCGTGCCGATCCTTTCACAGGAAGCTCAACCGGGGAATGGCCGCCCGCTCTAGGAAGCAGAGATTCATTACCGATAAAATCAGGGAAAGGGAAGAGATTGTCCGCCGGTTCGGGCCGGTGGTGAACCTGTCCGAGCCGAACCTGAAAGAAAGTCCCGGCGGTCTGCGGGATTATCACCTGGTTTTATGGTCGGCTTTGGCCACCCTGGGGGGCGGCTCACTGGAAACGCTGGCTCAACGCAATATCCTGACCGTCGAAGAGTATCGCGATTTTAAGGGCTCTCTTGATTTTATTTTCCGGATGCGGTTCGGTCTGCACTTTTTCTATAACCGGAAACAGGACCGGCTTTCCTTTGAGGCTCAGCCCCGGATCGCCGCTCAGCTGGGATATGAGGAACCCTCTATGCGGATAATCTCTTTCATGAAGGATTATTACCGCTGGGCCAATCAGATTTCTTACCTTTCCCGGCTGGCGGTAAAACGCTGTTATTCATTGGTCGAGCGTAAACCGCTTAAATCAGCTTCCGTTTCCGGTTTTCCGGCCCTGGCCCTGGCCGGTAAAACCCTGGCAGTGGCCGATAAACATGCCCTTTCGGAACTGTTCCAGCGGCGCCCGGAAAAACTGCTTGAACTGTTCTGCCTGGCCGCTCGGGAAGGGCTGGATCTGGACATGGAATTAAGGAGCGTTATCCGGGGCAAGCTGGCCCTGGTAAACGACCGGTTCCGGTCCGGTCGCCGCTCAGCCAAAATATTCAAGGAAATTCTGAAACAGGAAAATATTTATAAAACCCTTGAGCTGATGCACCAGGTCAGGCTTCTTGATCGGTATATTCCGGAATTCTCCCAACTGTTAGGCCTGATCCAGAACGACCCTTATCATATGTTTACCGTGGACGAGCATATTTTAATCCTGTTTAAACACCTTCATGAATTGACCGGGGCCGATGAGCGGGAACTGGCCGATCTCAGGAAACTGGCCCGGAAGTATGCCAATTGTCACATACTGAAGCTGGGGGTTCTGCTCCATGATATAGGTAAAGGCGGCGGTTCGGGGGATCATCATGAGATCGGGCTGAAAAAGGCCGAAGCGGCCTTGAAACGCTGGGGAGTTTCTCCGCTCGAGCTTTCCGGAGCGTTGTTTCTGGTGAAAAATCATCTTCAGATGAGCGAACTGGCCCAGCATCAGGATATCGATGACCCGGCCATTGTGATAAGGTTCGCCGAAAGGGTGGGAAGCCTGGAGAACCTGGAGCGGCTGTATCTGTTGACTTACGCCGATATCCGGGCGGTGCGCGAGAATGTCTGGACCGTCTGGAAGGGGGCGTTGCTGGCCGAGCTGTTTCAGAGAACCAGGTTTTATCTTGACCGGGAGCCGTCCGGGGAAACCGTTGAGGCGGAAAAAAAGGAGGCTCTTGAAGGACTGAAAAAAGAGTTTCCCCCTGACTGGATAGACCGGTTCGGAAAGATGATGCCGAGCCGGTATTTTCACTTTATCAGCCGGGAAAAGATCGCCGAGCATGTGAAACTGGTTTCCCGGCTTGACGCCGAAAAGTCGCCGGTTTCCTTTTGTCAGAACGAGCGGCGGGGTTGTACGGAATTACTGATGTGCAGCCACGACCGCAAAGGAAATATAAACCGCGTTTCCGGCACTCTGGCGGCCCTGAACATCAATATCCTGGGAGCCGAGCTGTACACTTCCTCTTCCGGTATAGCGGTTAATACCATTCAATTCACCGACCGGCTGGGAAAACCGGTACTGGACAGAGAAGTGTTGGAAACCATCGCCGAAAACCTGCGCAAGGTCATGACCGGGGAAACCTCCCTGGAATCCTTATGGAAGAAACGGCCCGATTATATAAGACGCACGGAAGGGAAGGGAGTCGAAATTATCACGGAAGTCGGCTTTGACAATGATATGTCACCGGCCCATACGGTCATGAAGGTCTCCGCCAGAGATGAAATCGGTTTTCTGTACCGGATAACCTCCGTGTTGTCGGAATACGACATCTTTCTGGCCAAGATACACACCGAGGGCAGCCGGGCGGTCGACACCTTTTATCTCACCAGGAACAGAAGGAAAATAACAGACCGAAAAAAACAATCTCTTCTTGCTGACCGGATCAAAGTGACATTAAGTAAAAGTGAGTTATAATACATTTACATGTTTAAGTCATTGATATTTGTTTACATTTTTGTCCGGGCGGCGCTTCTTGCAGCGCCGGTTCTGACTTGACGAGCAGAAGTCGTTTGTGTTAAGGTCTTTGGCGTTGGCGAGTACGGCTTGTTGACATATATAATCTTTGTTAAAGCTGAATTAAATACCGATGTTTGACCGGACTTCTCTCGTAATTAAACCCCTTTCGGACAGGAAACATGGGTTAGATCTTTCGGTTGTAAGCCGATTATCCGCTTGTTCAGGGATAAGCCGGTCGATCAAGGCTTTTTCCGACGGTTTGATCCGGGCGGAAAAGAAAGGCGCGGCGATCATGTTGATGATCGGCGCTCATGTTGTCCGGTCCGGTGTTCAGCGCTACCTGATAGATTTAATGGAACGGGGATATATCTCATGCCTGGCCATGAACGGAGCGGGGGTTATTCATGATTTTGAGTTTGCCCTGATCGGCGCCACCACCGAGAGTGTGGCGGCATATATAAAAGAGGGGCAGTTCGGATTATGGAAAGAGACTGGGCGATTGAATGAGATTATCAACCGGGCCTACCGGAAGGAGAAGAAAACCGGGCTGGGCCAGGCGGTTGGTCAGGCGATCGACTCAGGGGATTATCCGCACAAAGAGGTCAGTCTGCTGGCCGCCGCCTACAGGCAGGGGATCCCGGTTACGGTTCATGTGGGAATAGGTTCCGATATCATTCATGAGCACCCCAATTGTGACGGGGCCGCCACCGGCGCGCTTTCTTACAATGATTTCTTGAGATTCGTTTCGGTGGTGGAGAACCTGGAGCATGGCGCGGTCATGAATTTCGGGAGCGCGGTGATGGCCCCGGAGGTTTTCCTGAAAGCGCTGAGTATGGCCAGGAACGTTGCCCGTCAGAAAGAAAGGGTGATTAAAGACTTCTCTGTGCTGGTATGCGACCTGCATGATCTCCCGGAAGATTTTACAGCGGGGCCTCCTGATGACAGCGCGGCTTATTATTTCCGGCCCTGGAAGACGATGCTGGTCAGAACGGTGGCTGATGGCGGTAAAAGTTTTTACGTGAAAGGACGGCATGCGGAAACGATACCGGCCCTGTGGTCAGCCATAAACAATTGTAAGTCCGAATATCCGGGAATCCGGATGGAGTCTTAACATAATCACGATTTTAATGAATAGACCGGGTAAAAAAAAGAGGAAGAAAAAATTTGAACTGGAAAAGCTGTTACCCCGAATACGCGCTCTGAAATCAGAGGGGAAAAAGGTGGTCTTGTGTCACGGATGTTTCGACCTTATACATCCGGGACATATCAAGTATTTTCAGGCAGCCGCAGAAATGGGGGATATTCTGGTCGTTACCGTAACCCCGGACATCTATGTTGACAAGGGAGCCGGGAGGCCGGTGTTTGATCAGGATTTAAGGGTGGACTCGATCGCCGCTCTGGAGTGCGTTGATTATGCGGCTGTTAATAAATGGCCGACTGCTGAGGAAACATTGAGGCTGTTAAAGCCGGATTTTTATGTCAAGGGGCAGGAATTCGAGAAATTAGAGGATAAGACGGGAAAGATTCAGAAGGAATACGAGGTCTTGAAAGAGATAGGATCACAAATACGGTTTACCAGAGAAAGAGTGTTTTCTTCCACTGATTTGATAAATAAATATTTCAGATGACAAACCCGATGGAACAATTAATCCAGGACAAGATATTGTCCTGGGACGACCTTGATGTCCGGCTTGATTCTCATAGAAGAGAGGGGAAGATTATCGTTCAGAGTCACGGCGTTTTCGATCTCATCCATCCCGGCATCATAAAGCACCTCAGCTCAGCCAAAACCCAGGGTGATATCCTGGTCGTCTCCATTATTAAAGATAAAGACGTCAGGAGAGGGCCGGGCCGGCCGGTGTTTCCCGAAGAATTCAGGATGGAGAACGTCGCTTCACTGGCCCAGGTCGATTATGTCTGCCTGGTGGATGACGACGTGCCTTTTGACTGCGTGAAACGGATCAATCCCGATGTTCTGGCCAGGGGACAGGAATGGAAGGAACGTGATTACAAAATCCACGATACGGTATTCAATGAGGAAAACAAGCATACCCTGGGAAAAAGCCGGGTGTTTGAAACGGCTGGTTTCCCTTTAAGCTCATCCCAGATTGTCAACAATTTCCTGGATATATACCCTAAAGAGACCAAGGACTTTCTGAAAGAGTTTTCCAATAAGTACTCTTTTCACGACATTGTGGACAGACTTAACCAGTTAAAGGATTTGAAGGTGCTGCTTATCGGTGACGGAATTATCGATGAGTATAATTATTGCGAATCAATGGGAAAATCCGCCAAAGCCCATCTGGTGGTAAGCAGATACTTGAGTCATGAGATCTTCGCCGGCGGGGCTTTCGCTATCGCCAATCATGTTTCCGGTTTATGCGATAAGGTGGAGTTGGTCACCCTCCTGGGTAAAGAGGATTCAAAGGAAGATTTTATCCTGAGCAATCTTAATCCGAAGATCTCCACCAAGTTCTTTTACCGGGAAGATGGCCCCACCATCGTGAAAAAAAGATACATAAACCAATATCTCAATCAAAAATTATTTGAAATCAATTTTCTCAATGACAGCCATATAAACGGTAATAGTGAGGCCGATGTGGTCGATTACCTGAAGACTGCCATTCCTGAGTATGACCTGGTGCTGGTTTCCGATTTCGGGCATGGATTTATTACCGACAAAATAATCAAGGTGATTGAAGAATATTCCCCCAAATATGCGGTCAACACCCAGACCAACAGCGCCAACGCCGGTTACAACATGGTCACCAAATATTCCAATCCCAGCTATGTCTGTCTGGATGAGCCCGAGCTCCGGCTGACGGCTCAAAGAAAATACACCGAGATCGAGAATGTGGCCAGGAATATCTCCCGTACCCTTAACACTGATTTCCTGGTGGTGACCATGGGAAAAAGGGGGTCGCTGGGGGTTAACGGTAAAACCGGAGCGAACAGAACCCCGGTTTTCTCTTCAAAGGTGGTTGACACGGTCGGCGCCGGAGACGCTTTCTTTGCTTTTACCGCTCCTTGTTTTGCTCAGGGAATGCCGATGGATATGGTTTCCTTTATCGGAAATTCGGTCGGCGCTCTGGCGGTTCAGGTGGTCTGCAACAAGAAACCGGTGCAAAAGCACGAACTGCTGGAATTTATTAACGCCCTGTTAAAATAAGCAATGTCATCAAAAAGCAAGTCCGCCTATAAGTCCGCCCAAAATTTCTACCGGGAGCTTTTACGTCAGGTCGATTCTATCCGGGTTACCGACCGGGAGGGAAATAAAAGCGATTTCTATCACGGGATTGAGCTGGCCGTCAATCTGGTGAAATCCCTGGCCGCTTCTGAGGGGAAGTTGATGTTCATCGGCAACGGAGCCAGCGCGTCCATTGCCAGCCATATCTCCACCGACTTTTTTAAAAACGGCGGCATCAAAGCGGTCGCCTTTAATGACAGCTCTCTGCTCACCTGTCTCAGCAACGATTTCGGCTATGGACACGTCTTTGAGAAACCGGTTGAAATGTTTGCCCGGGCAGGAGATATCTTATTCGCCATCAGCAGTTCGGGAAGCTCGGAAAACATTTTAAGGGGGGTAAGGGCGGCCACCTCAAAAAGCTGTAAGGTTATAACGCTTTCCGGGTTCAAGAGCGATAATCCGCTGAGCGCCATGGGGGATATTAATTATTATGTTCAGGCGCAGGAGTATGGTCCGGTGGAAATCATCCATCACTCCATCTGCCATTGTATCCTGGACACATTGATGGATACCGGGTAATGGGCGATAAATATAAAATCGACAGCCACAAACTTATCTATCATGTCTCCCGGGTCAATGACTGGTTAGCCGGTAAAACCATTTACCCCCTCTATATGGAGATCAGTCCATCCGGGACCTGTAATCACCGGTGCACTTACTGCGCGCTTGATTTCATGGAATATCAAAGAAGATTTCTCGATGCCGGATTGCTGAAAGAAAGGCTTTCGGAAATGGGTGGTTTAGGCTTGAAAAGCGTTATGTTCGCCGGTGAAGGGGAACCGTTTCTGCACAACCGGATGGCCGAGATCATCAACCATACCAGGCAATCGGGGATAGATGTGGGAATAACCTCCAACGGAGTGCTGTTAAAGGAAGATCTGTTCGACCAGATAAGGGATTCGGTCGAATGGATAAAGATCAGTATCAACGGCGCTACCAGAGAGACCTATGCCCGGGTTCACCGGGCCAAACCGGCTGATTTTGACCTGGTCATAAAAAACCTGTCTTACGCTGCCGGGAAAAAGCGGGAAACCAACGGGAGATGCACCTTGGGTATGCAACTGCTTCTCCTGCCGGAGAATCGGCACGAGGCCCTGCCTTTAGCCAGGCTGGCCAGAGAAATCGGCATGGACTATCTGGTGGTGAAACCTTATTCTCAACACCCTCAGAGCAAAACCGATCAGTATCGGGATATCAAATACGGCGATTATGTCTCGATGGCGGAAGAACTGGCCCGGCTCAACAGCCCGGATTTTTCCGTGATCTTCAGAACCAACACCATGCGGAAATGGGATTCGTGCGCCCGGGAATATAAACATTGTTTCGCGCTTCCCTTCTGGTCTTATATGGATGCGGGAGGAAATATCTGGGGTTGCAGCATATACCTGGAGGATGAAAGGTTCTTTTATGGAAACATCTATGAAAACAGCTTTCAGAAAATATGGACCCAGGAAAAAAGATTGAAATCACTCCAGTGGGTGGAAGCGGAACTGGATACCGGCACCTGCAGGGTCAATTGCCGGATGGATGAGGTAAACAGATATCTGTGGGACTTGAAAAATCCCCCGGAACACGTAAATTTTATTTAGAGTAAAGTTGCTTATGAGTGCCGTGGCAGAAAAAAATAACAGGGAGCTTTCCCCGGAAATCCTGAGGGAACTGCTCCGGAAGATGCTGTTGATCCGCCGGTTTGAGGAAAAAATTATAGAGGAGTATCCCGTCCAGGACATGAAGACCCCGGTTCATCTGTATATCGGGGAGGAAGCGATTGCCGCGGGGGTATGCCTGCATCTGAGGAAGGATGATTATATCTCCAGCACCCATCGCAGCCACGGCCACTGCCTGGCCAAAGGAATGGACCCCAAGGTTCTGTTGGCGGAATTTTACGGGAGAGCCAATGGTTGCTGCCGGGGCAAGGGCGGCTCCATGCACCCGGCCGCTCCGGAATTGGGAATCATGGGCACTTCGGCGATTGTCGGGGGAGGAATCGGCCTGGCGGTGGGGCAGGCGCTGGCCGCTAAAATGCGGGGAACCGGCCGGATCTCGGTTC
This sequence comes from bacterium, assembly GCA_046757225.1. Classification (GTDB taxonomy): domain Bacteria; phylum SZUA-182; class SZUA-182; order JBHHXV01; family JBHHXV01; genus JBHHXV01. Next base: position 5,353 of record JBHHXV010000010.1, on the reverse strand, counting down.
CCTTTTTCGGCGATGGAGCAGCCGATGAAGGGATTTTTCATGAATGTCTGAATTTCGCTTCCCTGAAAAAATTGCCGGTGGTGTTTATCTGCGAAAACAATTACTATTCCGTGAATTCTCCCCTGTCCGCCCGCCATCCCCAGGAGAGTATCGCTCTGAGGGCTGAAGGGTACGGGATGGAGGGAATCGCCCTGGATGGCAATGACGCGGTCGATGTTTATCTGGCGGCCGGTGAAGCGGTAAGCAAAGCCCGCCACGGCGGAGGCCCCACCCTGCTGGAGTGCCGGACCTACCGGTGGAAGGGGCATGTAGGCCCGGAGTGCGATCATGAAAAAGGCTGCCGGAGCAGGGAAGAGCTGGAGGAATGGATCGAAAAATGCCCGCTGGAACTCCACAAGGGGTATTTGGAAAAAGAATTGCTGAGTGAGGTTGAATATAACCGGTTGGTGCGGGAAATAGACGCCGACCTGGACGAGGCGGTCCGGTTTGCCAGAGAAAGCCCCTTTCCCGCTGAAGACGAACTCTTGAACGATCTTTACTGTACGGGAAATTAAATGCCCTGGACAAAGGTTTATATAGACAAGCATGATTCTCTGGACAGCCAAGGGTTAAGGGGCATAAGTTACCGCCAGGCCCTGCTGGAGGCCCAGGATCAGCTCCTGGAAAACGACCCGGCGGTGTTTCTGATGGGCGAAGGGGTGGATGACCCGGGAGGGATCTTCGGGAGCACTCTGGGTCTGGCGAATAAATACGGCAAGGACAGGGTGATGGATATCGCCATTGCCGAGAACGGTTTGACCGGTGTAGCGGTGGGAGCGGCCACCGCCGGAATGAAACCGGTCTTTATTCATATGAGAATGGATTTTTTGCCGATGTGCCTGGATCAGATCGTTAATCACGCGGCCAAATGGTATTACATGACCGGCGGCCGGGTAAACGTTCCCCTGGTGATCCGCGGTATTATCGGGCGCGGCTGGGGGTCGGCGGCGCAGCATTCGCAGGCGTTGCACTCCCTGTTTCTCCATATTCCCGGCCTCAAGGTGGTGATGCCCAGCACCCCTTATGACGCCAAGGGAATGCTGATGGCGGCGGTGGCCGACGGCAACCCGGTTATTTTTGTCGAGCATCGCTGGATCTATGATTATCAGGGGTACGTGCCGGAAGAGCCTTACACGGTGCCTCTCGGCCAGGGGATAATCAGAAAAGAAGGCCGGGACGTTACGGTGGTGGCCCTCTCTCAAATGGTGTATGAATCGATAAAGGCGGCTAAGAGTTTAAGCCGGGAGGGAATCGAAATCGAAGTGGTCGACCCCAGGTGTTTAAAGCCCCTGGATGAAGGGCTGATTTTCGATTCCCTGAAAAAGACCGGTCACCTGGTGATCGCCGATGTGGCCTGCAAAACCGGGGGAGTGGGCGCGGAGATCGCCTGCCGGGTTTCGGAGTCGGCCTTTTCCTGTCTCAAGGCCCCGGTTCAACGGGTTAATTTCCCGGATGTTCCCACCCCCTGCAGCCCGGTACTGGAAGAAGCTTATTATCCTGATTGCCGTAACATTGTCGAAGCCGTAAAAAGGGTTTTGACCGATGACTGAAACGAAAAAATATTTCCTGAGCATTATCATGCCCTCCCTCAATGAGGAGAAAAATATCCGCTCGGCGGTAAAATGCACCCTGGAAGCTTTCGATGATTTTAAGATCGGCGGCGAAGTAATCGTTGTCAATGACGGAAGCACGGACAGAACATCGGAGCTGGTGACCGGTATGATGAAAAGCGACGACCGGATAAGTATGATCAGCCACGACACCCCTCAGGGAATCGGAGCCTCCTTCTGGGACGGGGTGGATAACGCCAGGGGGGAGACTGTCTCCATGTTCCCGGGGGATAATGAAAACGAGCCCGGGGAAATTTTACGATATTGCGAGCTTATGAATCAGGTGGATATGGTTGTTCCCTTCATTTACAACAAGGAAGTCCGTTCCCTGTCCAGAAACGGACTCTCTTTTCTTTACCGTTTTATCATAAACACTACCTTCGGAATCAATTTAAATTACACGAACGGTACGGTTATGTATCGAAAAACAATCTTGAAGGAACTGGATTACCGGAATCCCGGTTTTTTCTTTCAGACCGACATCTTGATCAGGCTGGTCAAAAGCGGTTACCTTTTCGCTGAAGTCCCCTGTCGGCTGGGTATCAGAAATGTCGGAAAATCCAAGGCTGTTTCCTTTCCCTCGCTGGTGGAGGTGGCCAAAGGGTATCTGCGGCTGGTTAAAAGCTGTTATGGCAAGGGAAAATCAAACGGTAAAATAGTAAACGATACCTTAACCGCCAAGCGATACAGTGACAGGGGAAAACCTGTTTTGGAGAAGGCTCCTGAATTTGGTGAGTTGGAGACATTAAGCCGGGAGCCGTTTCGTGGGTGAATTGATTCTTGACGGTCACAAGCTGGCCTGGCACACGGACAGGGTGAACGCCTGGCTGAACGGGGAAAGAATCGCTCCGATAACGATTGACTGCGCCTTGACCAGAAAATGCTCCTACCGCTGTGTGTATTGCTATGGCATGCTTCAGGCTAATGACGAAAAGAAGATGACTCTGGATGTCATTTACCGGTTTCTGGACGATGCCGCCGAGATCGGCGTAAAAGCGATAAGTTTTGTGAGCGACGGGGAAAGCACCTGCAGCCCCCACCTCTACGACGCCATGCTCCGGGGAAAAGCCAACGGGCTGAACATGGCCCTGGGAACCAACGGCTATCTGCTTAAAAACGAGCGCCTGGAAGAAATCCTGCCGGCTATGACCTATCTGCGGTTTAATATCACCGCCGGTCAAGCTGAGCGTTACGCCCAAATACACGGTTGCAGGGAGGGGTGCTTTCATAAAGTGGTTGACACCATCAGGGAAGCGGTAAGGATAAAAAAAGAAAACAACCTGGAAGTCACTATCGGTTTGCAGATGGTGTTAATGCCCGAATTCGCGGACCAGATAATGCCGCTGACCCGGTTGGGCAGGGAACTGGGCGTGGATTATCTGGTTATCAAGCATTGCAGCGATGATGAAAACAGCAGCCTGGGAGTTGATTATGCGGGATATTATGATCTGGTAAATATCCTGAAGGAAGCGGAAGCATGCTCCACGGAAAACTATCTGGTCAAGGCCAAGTGGTCCAAGATTTTGAGCGGGGGGAAACGCTGTTATTCCCAATGTTACGGCCCTCCCTTCATTATGCAGTTTTCCGGTTCCGGTCTGGTGGCGCCCTGCGGTATGCTGTTTAATGACAAGTACAAGAAATACCACATCGCTAATCTCGCGGAAAAGTCTTTTAAAGAGATCTGGCAGAGTGAGCGCTACTGGGAGGTCGTCAATCTGATCGCTTCGGACAGGTTCGACGCCCGCACCATGTGCGGCTCCTTATGCTTGCAGCATAAAGTTAACGAGTGCCTGTGGAATCTGAAACATAAGAACTCGGCCCTCGGAAAAGGTGACGGTTCTCAGCCTGTACATGTTAATTTCATCTAACCCGAATAGTCCGGGTTAAGCGTCCCGGATCTTTTTTCCTTTCCTTTGACAGTTTTCACCAGTTGAGCAGGTAAGAAATGGAACGAAACCGGATAGTGATATTTTTCCCCTTGCTGCTCCTTGTCTTGCTTAACTGGACATCCGGGATCGGCGCTCTGGCCGCCGGTTCGGCCATCCACCCGGATATCGCCGCCCTTCGTTATTTCGCTGTTCCCTTAACCGGCTTCAGCATCGGCTTTACCGTTTTTCTATGGCTCAGGCAGGCGCAAACGGAACCGTTCCGGATAAACCTCCTGGCCGAGCGGTATAAATTTCAGCTCCTGATATTTTTCAGCGCTGTCTTTTTCCTGTTTTTTTTCAGTCTGGCCGCCCTCAGATACACAGCCTACCACACATGCAGCGGTGAGCTCGGCTGGTACGACAATAAGGTCTGGAACATATCCCAGGCCCCCTCTTTTCTCAAAGCGGCCATCATCGCCGCCACCGGGTATTTCCAGCCGATATTGCTGGTTCACGGCTATTTTTACAAACTGTACGGCTCGCCGGTATCCCTTCAGTTTTTGCAAACATTGGCGGTGGTATCGGGGGTAATACCGCTCTATCTGCTGGCCCGGGAGAAATCGTTCGAGGAGGTATGGGCGATTGCGATTGTCCTGTTGTATCTCCTGTATCCTCCGGTCGAATATAACGCGGTTATGGAATTTCATCCGGACCACCTCTGTATTCCCCTTTTCCTGTGGGCCTTTTACCTGGTGGAAAGAAAGAGGTATTGGCCGGCCGTCATCACCGCCGGTCTGGGGGGACTGGCCAAAGAGCCCCTGATCCTGAGCGCCGCTTTCTTCGGTCTTTATCTCTTTCTGGATACAGGTAAAAAAGGGATCGGCATCTCCAGCTTTGTCTTTTACCTGACCTTGTTCCTGCTGGTTATTTTCCTGGTTCAGCCTCACCTGACCCGGTATTATAAAAAGATAGGGAATGTCATGCAGGGCTCGAATTTCAGCTACCTTGACCCGGCGAATTCCAGGGGAGCTCTTGACTATGTTTCCAAGCTTATGGGTGGTCTGGCCACCTGGAAATCGAAAAAGATACTTTTGGCGGTCTTCCTGTTGGCACCCTTTCTTTTTATTCCCCTGATCAGGGGCGGGAAATTTATCCCCGCTCTGCCCTCCCTGTCCATCGCCTTTCTGTCATTGTTCCCCTACCACGCGGCGGTTGACCTGCAATATACCGCAGGGGTTATCCCTTCGGTCTTTGCCGGGCTTATATTCGCCTTGTCCCGGATCAGGAAAAGATTCGGAGAGAAAAAGTTTACCGCCCTGTTTTTATGGATCTTCATCATGACCCTGACCTTTAACGTCGCCCACAGCCCCTCGCCCCTTTCCCCCAATTTCTGGAACGACCAATGGTCGGCGGTATGGTATCACGGGACCTATAAGAAAACCCCCAGGGCCCGGGCGATCGAAGAGCTGGCGATGCTGATTCCCTCAGACCCCACCGTAAAGCTGGCGGTTCAATACAATATCAATACCGCCCGGCTGTCGCACAGGATTAATTACTGGGTCTTTCCCGGCCGGTACCGGGAAGCGGACTACCTGCTGCTCGACACCCGGAACCCGGTCATCCCGGTAGATGTCAGATATACGCCCACAGGGGTATATACTACCGATAAATATTTTACAGCGAAAAAATTATATGAAAATGAATATGAACGCATTCTCAATGAGATTAATAACAGTGGGAAATTCCGTATCGTAAAAGAAAAAGACGGTCTTCTCCTGTTTAAAACTTTTCATGACGGGCCATCCGTCACCCCCTCATGATGAAAAGAGCCGGTTA
>JBHHXV010000009.1:0-22080 GCA_046757225.1 bacterium | reverse complement strand
CGATGAAAAACTTGTTCTCAATTTCCCAGTCTGCGCTTAGCCTGTTTAGTTCAGTGGATTTTCCACAACCTAGATGGCCGGTAAATAATATCTTGTCGTGTGTTTTACTTTTCAAAAGATCATACTTGATATCCTGGAAAGGATTTCCTTCACGATCAACATAAAAGTCAATGCATTGAAGCGGTTCCGCATCCAAATTCACATTAAAATTATTATAGGCGTCAGTCAAATTTTCCGCTATCATATGCAAATCCTCATGAAAATACCGCAGGTTTACCCGAAAGGTTCCAGCTGCAGAAGCAGCGCGGAATCGATATTAGGCAGGGTTTCCAGTTTCTCCAGATATTCCGGTGAGACCGGCGAATCAACGTTAAACAAGGCCACCGCTTTTCCACCCACCTGGCGGCGTCCGAACTGCATACCGGCGATATTAATATTATGCTCGCCCAGAAAACTGCCTATTTCTCCGATTACTCCCGGACGATCCCGGTTCGCGGTAAACAAAACATATTCAGAGGGGGAAATCTCCATCCTGAAACCGTTCAGGGAAACGATCCGGGGACGGCGCTCGTCAAAAACGGTTCCCGATATTTCGCATTCTCCCCGCTTTCCGGTTACCGCAGCCCGCAGCAAATTGGTAAACTCACTGTGGCTGCCGCCGCTTTCAAGGGTTATCTCTATCCCCTCATCCTTACATAGGCCGGGGGCGTTAACCTCGTTTACCTTGGCATCCTTTCTAAATCCGCCCGCCAGCCCGGCCAGAAAAGCGTTCTTAATCGCATCTGAATGGGCGGTGAACGGCTCGGAAATCAAAGACAAGGTTGCTTTTTGAGGCTTTCCCCCGATCAACTGAGCGCTCATGGAGCCGACAATCCGGGCCAGATAGAGATAACCGGCCAGGGCTTCCGCCGCTTCCCGCGTACAGGAAGGGGTGTTCACCGCGTTTACTATGGTGCCCGTTGTCAGGAAATCCAGGGCCTGATGAGCAATCGCTATCGAGACATTCTCCTGGGCTTCTCTGGTGGAGGCTCCCAGGTGCGGGGTGCAGATTACCCGGTCCAGTTTTAACAAACGGTTGTCGGGTGAGGGAGGTTCCTGCTCGAACACGTCCAGAGCCGCGCCCGCCACCTTGCCGGATTCGACCGCCCCGGCCAGGTCGCTTTCATCAACGATTCCCCCCTGGGCGCAGTTGATGATTCTCACGCCATCCTTCATTCTGGCAATGGTTTCTTTGCAGATAAGATTTTTTGTCTGCGGGGTAAGCGGGGTATGGACGGATACAAAGTCGGCCTCCCGGAAGACCCCATCCGTTTCATCCGCCTTTCTTACTCCCAGAGCTTTCATTTCTTCCGCCGAAAGAGCCGGATCAAAGGCGATCACCTTCATCCGCAGGGCTTGCGCCCGCCGGGCTATCTCCTGACCGATTCTCCCCAACCCTATCAGGCCGAGAATCTTCTCATCCAACTCCACTCCCATGAACTTCTTCTTGTCCCAGCGCCCGTTTGTCATAGCGGTATCAGCCTGAGGAATATTCCGGGAGAGGGCCATAATCAGAGAGACGGTATGCTCAGCAGTGGTCACCGTATTGCCGCCCGGGGTGTTCATCACCACGACCCCCTTTTCGGTGGCCGCCTTTACGTCCACATTATCCACGCCGATACCTGCCCTTCCGATCACCCTCAGGTTGTCCGCACACTTGATGACCTTGGCGGTAACCTTGGTATTGCTCCTGATCAGCAAACCATGATACCGGCCGATAATTTCCCTGAGAGCCTCTTCCGAAGTCCAGGGAATTATATCCACTTCCACTCTTTTATCGGCCTGGAGAATTTCCAGGCCCGCTCCCGATAATTTATCGCTTACTAATATTTTCATAAGTCCTTTATTACAACAGATTACAAAACAGCATAACGAACCCGGCTTACATGGGAAACCTTTTCCAGTTCGGCTATGACAGCCGGTTCCACTGAGCCGTCCACATTGATAAATGATATCGCTTTCCTGCCTGTTCCGGCAAGCCCCAGCTGCATCCCGCCGATATTGATGTCATGGGTGGCCAGCCGGGAACAGAGCGCGCCCACCACTCCCGGGACATCGTCGTTCTCCACCACCAGCAGTTCGCCGGAGAGTTCCACTTCAATCGCTACATTATTAATAGAGACCAGCCGGGGAGACCGGTCATCGAACAGGGTTCCCGCCAAGGTGGTTGTCCCTTGATCGGTTTTTACCCCAAGGGTAATAAGGCTGGCGAAACCCTGGCTTTCCGCCTTCTTGGTCTCCATGATATTTATCTGGCGTTCTTTGGCCGCCGGCAGGGCATTCACGTAATTTACGCTGTGTTTCAGGATCGGGCTTAACACCCCTTTAACGGCGGAAACCGAGATATAAGAGGTATTGTGAGAAAGCACCTCCCCTGCGTAAGTAAGGGAAATCTCTTCCATGTGGCCCCGCAGGAGCTGGCCGGCCAGGGTTCCCAGCCGCTCAGCCAGGGAAGCGTAAGCGGTTATTACCTCGCACGACTCAGGGGGAATGGACGGCAGGTTGACCGCATTGGCGATTATCCCCTTGGTAAGATAGTCGGCGGCCTGCCGGCAGACCGCCACCGCCACCCGGTCCTGTGCCTCTCTGGTGGAAGCTCCCAGGTGCGGGGTGCAGATCACTTTTGCCATGTTCCGCAAGGGATGGTTATCAGGCGGCGGCTCCTCTTCAAACACATCTAAAGCGGCTCCCGCGACCTTGTCACTGTTGATGGCTTCTTCAAGCGCTTTTTCATCAACGATTCCCCCCCGGGCGCAGTTGATGATAAACACCCCGTCTTTCATGTGGGAAAAGGCTTCCTGGTTAATTATATGCCTGGTGTCCGGCAGAAGCGGCGTATGAACCGTTATATAGTCCGACCTCCGGAACAGCTCATCCAGTTCCACCGGCTCCACTTCCAGCCGCTTGCCCACCTCTTTGGAAATGAAGGGATCATAAACCAGCACGGTCATGCCGAATCCTTTCAGCCGCTCGCAAACCTCCACACCGATCCGGCCCAGGCCGATAATACCGGCGGTTTTCTGAAAAACCTCCGCTCCCATGAACCGGGATTTCTCCCACTTCCCCTGTTTCAGAGAGCGGCTGGCCTGGGGAATGTTTCGGGAAACGCTCATCAGCATGGAAACCGTATGCTCGGCGGTGGTAACGTTATTTCCTCCCGGGGTATTCATCACCACGATCCCTTTCCTGGAGGCCGCCGGAATATCCACATTATCCAGGCCGATCCCCGCCCGGCCGATAACCTTTAATTTATCAGCCGCCTCAATAACCCGGGCACTTACCTTGGTATTGCTCCGGATGAGCAGTCCGTCATACTCTTTGATGATCCGAACCAACTCGTCTTCACTGAGACCGGTTTTCACGTCCACGGTCAAGCCGTCATAGTTTTTCAAGAGGTCTACTCCCTTGGGGGAATAGGAATCACTGATCAATATTTTCATAAAACCCCTTTATTCCAGTTTTTGTTTTATAGCTTCCAGGTCAACCGGGACATCCACCCCCCAGGAGGAATACCGTGTTTCCCTGACCCTGATTTTATGGCCGTGTTCCAGCACCCTGAGCTGCTCCAGGCACTCACAAACCTCCAGGCCGGTCGGTTTCCACCTGCTTATCTTCAATAAAATCTCTTTTCTATATACGTATAAACCGATATGTTTGTAGTAATTTACGTCTTCGGCGCCCTGGCGGTTATAGGGAACCGGCCACCGGGAGAAATAGAGGGCATTATTTTCCTCATCAGTCACTACCTTGACCACATTCGGGTCGTTTATTTCCGCATCATCGGTTATCCTGCTTTTCAGGGTGGCTATTTCTACAGAGGAATCGGAAACCAGCGGCTCCACCGCCTGATCGATCATTTCCGGCCTGATCAGGGGTTCGTCCCCCTGAACATTGATGATCACACCGGCTTCCAGTCTTTCCGCCGCTTCCGCCAGCCGGTCGGTTCCGCTTCCATGCTCCGGGGAGGTCATCACCGCTTCCCCTCCGAAATCCTCCACCGCCCGCTTTATCCGCTCGTCATCGGTGGCCACGATCACCCGGTCAGGGTGCTTGGCCTGCTTTGTTCGTTCGTACACGTGCCGGATCATCGGCCAGCCGTTGATATCCGCCAGCGGTTTTCCGGGAAACCGGCTGGATTGATACCGCGCCGGAATAATCGCCGCTATTTTCATAACACCGGCCAGGGCTTGGGCATAAAAATCTCTTCATACAGGGAGATGAGATAGCGGTCGGTCATGCCGGCGATAAAATCACAGACCTGCCGGTGGCGGTCGGCCTTCCGGTCCAGATACAACCAGGAGGGCAGTTTCCGGGGGTTTTCCAGAAAGTACTCGTATAATTCCCTGAGCAGTTTAGCCGCCTTGCCGAACTCTCCTTGATTATCTTTCGTGTAGTAAACATTATCATACAGAAAGGTTCTTATCTCTTCAGTCGCTTCCAGTATTTCCGGTTCCATCCTGATTTCCGGCATCCGGCTGGTTTTGACCACGCTGGTCACCATTTTATTGATCCGGGCGGAATTGCTGTCTCCCAGAAGCTTGACCGCCTCTTTCGGGAGATCGCTCTCCCGGATCACTCCGGCCCGCAAAGCGTCGTCCAGGTCATGGTTTATATAAGCGATGCAGTCCGAGATGCGGACAATCACCCCTTCCAGGGTGGCGGCCTTATGCCTGCCGGTTTCCGGGAAGATCGATTTTCCTCCCTTGGAATGTTTCACCACCCCGTTTCTGACCTCATAAGAAAGATTCAGTCCCCGGCCGTCTTTTTCCAGCCGGTCGATTACCCGCAGGCTCTGTTTCCAGTGCCTGAACCCCCGGGGATGAATCTCGTTCAAGACCGATTCCCCGGCGTGACCGAAGGGGGTGTGCCCCAGGTCGTGCGCCAGGGCGATCGCCTCAGTCAGATCCTCGTTCAGCCGGAACGCCTTGGCGATGGTGCGGGCGATCTGGGAGACCTCCAGCGTATGAGTCAGCCTGGTCCGGTAATGATCACCGGTGGGGGCAAGGAATACCTGGGTTTTGTATTTCAACCGGCGGAACGATTTACAGTGCACGACCCGGTCCCGGTCGTTCTGAAAGACCGGTCTTATTTCGCAGAGTTTTTCCGGCTGCCGCCTCCCTTTGGATTTGACGCTCAAGGCGGCATAAGGGGAAAGAGTTTTTACCTCAAGCTGCTCCAACTCCTCTCTGATATTCAAGCGCCTTTACTTTCCCATTCCCACATGCTGAGACTGTTGGAATATCTTGCCTTCGGTCTTGATCGAGGGAGCCACCACTATTTCCACCAGCTGCATTTCCCGAATATTTCTGGCCCCGCAATTTCCCATCGAGGTTCTGAGAGCGCCCACCAGGTTCTGACTTCCGTCATCCAGGCTGGCCGGCCCCACTAAAATCTGCTCTAAAGTTCCGGTGGTTCCCACCTTTATTCTGGTTCCCCGGGGAAGATTGGCGTGGGGAGTGGCCATGCCCCAGTGATTCCCCTTTCCCGGAGATTCTACCGCTTTGGCAAAGGCGGAACCGACCATCACCGCGTCCGCTCCCGAAGCGAACGCCTTGCAGATATCTCCTCCCGTACTCATACCGCCGTCGGTAATGATCGATACGTAACGACCGCTCTGCTTGAAATAAAAATCGCGGGCAGCCGCGCAGTCAGCGGTGGCGGTCACCTGGGGAACCCCTATCCCCAGAACCCCTCTGGTAGTGCAGGCGGCGCCCGGCCCCACTCCCACCAGGATGGCGTCTATTCCGGTTTCCATAAGATCGAGACTGGTTTCATAGGTTACACAATTACCCAGTATAATGGGGATATCTATCTCTCTGGCCAGTTTATAGAAATCAACGGTCTCGTATTCGCTGGAGAGATGTTTTACCGTGGTAACCGTAGATTGAACCACCAGGGCGTCCGCTCCCGCCTCCACCGCCAGCTTCCCGAACCGGAAGGCCTTCTGGGGAATCGAGGAAACCACCGCCGGAACTCCGTTTGCTTTAATCCGCCTGATACAGTTTACGATCAGATCGTTTTTGATAGGCTTCGTGTAAACCTCCTGGAGAATCTTGGTCGATTCTTCTGGAGAGGCGTTAATAATATCGGTTATCACCTGACTGGGATCTTCATAACGGGTATAAATCCCTTCCAGGTTGAGCACCCCGATCCCCCCCAGTTTTCCCATGGCAATGGCGAAATCCGGGTCCACCACCCCGTCCATGGCCGCCGCCAGAATAGGAACTTCTCCTTTCAAGTTCCCCATAGTCCAGCTGATATCCACTTCATTGGGGTTTATGGTAACATTGCCCGGAACCAGGGCAATTTCATCAAAGCCATAAGAGATTCGGGCTTTTCGCCCCTTTCCGATCCACATTCCCATCTAATTGTTCTCCTTATAATAAAACTATGCCCTCCGCCCGGAAGCGGCGATCATTTTCTCTTCTTTTTTCCGGAAATCTTTCCCTTCCAGGTGACAGACCACGCACATTTCACTGATCCGGGAGCGGTGTCTGGCTCCGATCCGGTCTTCCAGGCTGTCTTCCGCCCCGGCAGGGTTATCCAGGCGGCTGGTGGTAAAAAAGGTTGTTTTCCGGCTGTTATAGCGGGCCGTAATCACATATCCGAGCATATCCCGCCTCCAGCCGGTCACCCTGGAAGCTCCTAAATCATCGAGAAGCAACACCTCCGCTTCCAGCACCGGCGAAAAAACCTGCTGTTGAGACAGCTCCGAGTCCTCGTCAAAAGAGGCCCGTAATCCGAAAAGCAGTTCCTGAAAATCATAAAAGAGAATCGCCGCCCCTTTTTGGGCAACCAATTCCTTTAATACCGCCACCGCCAGGTGGGTTTTGCCCACTCCCGGCGGCCCCATAAAGCAGAACCCCCGTTTTACGTCCGGGTATTTCTCGATAAATTTCCGGCAATGCTCAAAGGCTACGGAAAGACTGGGATTAATAACCTTATTGCCGCGATGTTCGGTATACACGTTAAAAGTATCCATCCGGCAATGGGAAAACCGACCCGGAATTCTAGAGCCCTCTGATAACCGCTCGATCTCTTTTTGAGCCCGGCAGCGGCAGCGCTTTACGCCCGCGGGAGCGCCCTCTTTTCCTTCAACCGCTTCAAAACCGGTTCCCTGGCAGTATGGGCACATCTCTTCCATTATCCAGCCTCTGAAGCCGCCGCTTTTACGAACCGCTCACAATATTTAAGGGAAACCATCTTATCGCTGTTCGGCCAGTCCAGATGCCCAAGAGCTTCTTCTATTCCTTTCAGGACCGAACGCAGGGGAATTTCCTCCCGCTGCCACTGCTCAATGATAAGCCAGTCTTTCGGAGATAACATCCCTCCCTGGCGGCGTTTCTCCAGAAAAAATTCCCCCGCTGTTCTTAAATAGGAGTCGCTCAAACGGTTCCCGCCCTTTGGTAGATCAGTCTCAAACCTTCCAGGATAAGGTTTTCATCCACCTGGTCTATCAGGGGGGAATCGGCCGCTATCTTACCGGCCAGACCTCCGGTGGCAATCACCCTGGCCTGTTCAAACCCCTTCTCCTGTTTAAACCGGTTTATCATCCCCTCGACCAGAGAGAGCGTGCCGTAATAAACCCCGGACAGGATGCCGTCTCTGGTATTGGTGCCAAGCAGCCGGGACGGTTTATGAAACTCCAGGCTGGGCAGTTTCGAGGTATGCCGGTGAAGCGCGTCTATGGCGATCCTCACCCCGGGAGAGATGCTTCCTCCCAAGTATTCACCTTTTCGGGAAACCAGGCAGAAGGTGATAGCGGTTCCCAGATCGACGATGATTGCAGGCCCGCCGTACTTTTCATACGCGGCTATAGCGTTAGCCAGCCGGTCCGCGCCCAGTTCTCCGGGCTGATCTATTTTGAGAGGCATTCCCAGATCCATTTCCGCCTCTACCCAGCATGGCTCAAGCCCCAGAAGGGAGGAGCTCATTATCTTATAGGCTGACTCCAGGGGAGGAACCACAGAGGAAATAACCACCCCCCTGATTAATTCCTGATAATTCCCGGAAGAAAATATCCCTTGAAAGCGCAGCTTCAAATCATCGGCCGTATCACCCAGCCTGGTGGAAAGACGGCTGGTTTCCACCAACCGCTCCCGCTCATACAGCCCGACCACCGTCTGAGAGTTCCCTACGTCAACCGCTAATAACACTTACTTAATTTTACTGAACGACTTGCTTTAAAATAAGAAAGGTATAAATAATACCATGAACAATCTGAGAAAGTCACCTGTTAATTCAAGGGTAAACCGGTCTGGTTTTGAGGAAGATTTTATTCATTCGGCTCCAGAGTTCCAGCCATTTGAGAAATCGGGTTCGCTTCAGCTCATTTACCTCGTCCACCAGTTTCAGGGCCTCGGTTTCGTCAATCCGGTTCCGGGACAGCTTATCCTGCAGATCCATTCGGGCCACTGCCAGGAGGGAATCGTTTCTTATGAGAAATTTCTTCCGTTCTGACTCCAGCCCCTTCAATATTCGAACCTGCCGGTCGGTCAAGCCGAACTCCTGTTTGCGGGAGAGAATATGGGGCAGTTGGGCCAGTTCTTTTTCCAGGGTTTCCATACTGCCCTTGACCAGGGACGAGGCAGAGGGAGCCGGTTCTGGAAAAGAAGAAAGAGAAGAGGCTGGAGGTGAAGCGGGGGCGGATGCCGGAGAGGGGGAAAAATTTCCCAAAGGGGTCCGGCTCATCATCTGCCGCATCATAGAGGCGGGGTCCATGGGCATGGTTCCTCCTCCCTGCCCGCTGGAAGACCGGAGCATCGGAGGCACAAACCCTCCTTTTTTCATGTTTCCCAGAGGAGAGCGGGCCATCATGTCATCCATCAACATACCCGGTTTAAACCGGCCCTGTTTTTTTAAGAGGTTGTTCATCTCAGGATCGACTTCCGCCAGGGAGCCGTCCAGATAGATATTCTCGGTTGATTCCTCATTATCCCGCAGATAATGAAAGGTGAATACCTCCGGTTTCCGGATGTTGTTCATGAAAGCGTCCAGCTCGTCCAGGGAGCGGATCGGCTGATTCTTAATCCCGACAATGATATCTCCGATCAAAAAAGAGGCGTCTTCAGCCACTCCATCCTGTTTTATAGCGACAATCCTGACCCCGCTGCCGGTATCCTCCCCCTGGATTCCCAGCCAGTCCTCGGAAATCCGCCGGTTGGGCATAATCTTGGAATACGGCCCGGTTCCCTGCCTTTTCATCTTTCCCAGGACATCGTAAGGGGTGACCCCTCCATGAGACCAGCCGGGGACAGGGGAACTCAATAACCGGACCCCTCCCACAAACATCATTACCACCAGCCGTATTAATAAACATTGTTTGTTTGAGAAATGAAGCTTTTTATCAGTTTTCATTAGCCTGGACTATTCATAAAGTTGAGCTGATTTTGCCAGACCTGTATCGGAAAAGGTTTCATGCCAGCGTCCCAACAAAATTCGTTGGCAGAACAAGTTGAAGGGAAACTGACAGAAAGTAACTATTTTCAACAACATATCGTCTGCTTTGCGATGATTCCCGAATTATTCGGGTTAGAAAGTCTGGCAAATGCAACCATAATTAATAAAGAGACCGGGATAGTTAACGCTCATAATCTTTTTTCGCATAACTCTCCACCGTTTCCGGTTCAGGAAAATCCCCGAAGATGAACCAATGCGCTCCCCGTTTGATGTCGTTAAGGATAACATAGAGAGAAGGCACGATAAACAGGGTGATGGCCGTGGCGAACATCAGGCCGAAGCTCAGGGAAACCGCCATGGGAATGAGAAACTGGGCTTGCAGGCTGGTTTCCAGCAACAGGGGCAGCAGTCCGCCTACGGTAGTCACCGTGGTAAGCAGCACCGCCCGGAACCGATTCAGGCCGGCCGACCTTACCGACTCGGACAGATTTTTCCCTCCGGCCAGCCCTTTGTTGATAAAATCCACCATCACCAGGGCGTCGTTTACCACGATTCCCGAAAGGGCCACCATCCCGAACAGGCTCATCAAAGAGATATCCATCCCCATAACCCAATGCCCCAGAATCGCCCCCACAATCCCGAACGGTATGGAAAACATGATAATCGCCGGCTGAAAATAAGACTTGAAGGAAACCGCCAGGATCCCGTAAATGAGAAACATGGCCAGGACGAATCCGTTGACCAGAGAGCCGATCGATTTCTTGCTTTCCTCATGCTGCCCTTCAAATCTGGCGGTAACTCCGGGATAGCGGGACAGGAGTTCTTCCAGTTTTCCTTTTTTGAGATCCATGATGATCTTTCTGGCGTTCCCTTTGCTCTCGTCCAGGTCGGCGGTTACGGAAATCCCCCGCCGGTTGTTTTCCCGCATGATCCTGGAATACCCGACACTGAATTTTACCGCTGCCACCCGGTCAAAAGGAACCTGGGCGCCGGAAGGGGTTCTTATTCTGATCCGGGAAAGCTGTTTGAGATTGGACCGCTCCCGGACCGGGTAACGGACCATTACCTTGACCTCCTCGGTTCCTCTCTGAACCTTGAGGGCTTCCGCACCGTAATACCCGTTCCTGAGTTGCTCGGCCAGGTCTCTCAAGGTCAGCCCCAGGGTGGCGCCTTCCGGTTTCAGGGAAACCAGGAGTTCTTTTTTGCCTGAGCGGAAATTATCCTGGATATCGAATATTCCCGGATAAGCGGCCAGCAGTTCCTTGGTCTCTTTTACCGCTCCCTTGATTTTTTCATACTCTTTTCCCTGAAAAAGCAGCTCGACCGGTTTGCCTCCCGGGCCGTGGCGGGGGGAATCGAAGGTCAGGGTTTCCACGCCCTTGATATCGCCGGTAAGTTCTCTCCAGGTGGCTTTTACCCTTTCACTGCTTACGTCCCGCTCGGCCGAAGGACATAATTTCAAGGTAACCTCTCCGGCATGCGGCCCTTTTTCCCCGTCCCACCCTGACCAGCCGCCGATCATGGACATCATCCTTAAAACGATTCCCGCTCCGTTTTTCTGCCGGTACCGGCGGTTGAGCTTTTCGGCCGCTTTCTCCATCATACCGACCGCCCCTATGGTAACCGAAGAAGAGGTTCCGTAAGGAAAAGCCACCCGGGAAACGATCGTCTCCTCTTCAAACTTGGGCATCAGGATAAAGTTGATATGCCCCCCCCGGTAAAGCCCCAGAGCCAGCATAAGCACCGCCAGCGCCAGAGCGATTACCACCGGCCGGTACTCCAGGGCCAGCCGGTAAACCGGCCCGTAAATCCGCTCGGTCACGAAATTCGAACCCTTATTAACCGCCTCTCGGATTTTCCGGGGATATCTTTTCCACCAGGGAAGCGAGCTTTCATGCCGCTTCAGTTTCATATGCCTCAAATGAACCGGCAGAATGATAATCGCCTCTATCAAAGAAGCCACCAGACAGGCGATTACCGCGGTGGGCATTACCCTGATGAATTTTCCCATGATTCCTTCCACCAGAAAAAGGGGATAAAAAGCCGCCAGCGTGGTGGTAGTGGAGGCCACCACCGGCAGGGCCACCTCAGCGGTTCCCGAGACCGCCGCCTGCCAGGGAGACATTCCCCGTGAGATTTTGACGAACACGTTTTCCCCGATCACGATGGCGTCGTCCACTATCATCCCGACAGCCATCACCAGACCGAACATGCTGATCATATTCAATGACTGACCGCTCAGGTTCATGAACCACAGGGCGCCGGCAAAGGAAACCGGAATCCCCGCAGCCACCCAGAAAGAAAGCCGGACATCCATAAAAAACCAGAGGATAAAAAATACCAGCGTCAACCCGAAGGTCCCGTTTTTCACCAGCAGGTCGAACCGCTCCCTGACCCTCTGGGAGCGGTCGTCCCAGATCTTCAGCCGCAGCTCTCCGGGCAATCGCCGGTTTTTCTTTTCGATATATTTCCTCACCTGACGGCTGATCTTGATAATATCCTCTGCCGGGGTTTTGTAGACGGCTATCCGGACGGCCGGCTGGCCGTCGAACCGGGCATATCTTTCATCCTCCTCAAACCCGTCCTTGATCCGGGCCAGCTGATAAAGACGAATAATCGACCCGTCCCGGCCGGACAGCACCGGGATATTCCGGAACTCCTCGCCGGTATAGCGCTGCCCTTTTACCCTGATGGCAATCTCTTCCCCCCTGGTCCGGATCTTCCCTCCCGGCAGATTGAAACTGGCCCTTTTTACCGCCCTGACCACCTGATCGAAGGTCGTCCCGTACTTCCTCAAAGAGGCTTCGGAAACCTCGATGGATATTTCATAGTCCCTTATGCCCACCACATTAACCTGGCTGATGGAGGGATACCTGAGCAGCTCCTGTTTGATATCGATACTCAGCTCCTTGAGGGTCCGCTCGGGGGCGTTTCCGGCCAAAGCCATCAATACCGCCGATTTTCTGTTGACCACCTCCTTTACTACCGGCTCCTCGGCATCGAGGGGAAAATCGGTAACCCGGTCCACCTCATCGGAAATATCCTGTTTAACCTTGTACGTATCATATTTGGGATCAACCTCGACCACGGCGGTTCCCATTCCCTCCACCGCCGAGCTGGTCAGCTTGGAGATCCCTTCCACCCCTTCCAGAGCGTTTTCCAGTTTCCGGCAGATCCCCTCTTCCACCTCATCCGGGCTGGCTCCCGGATAAGGAACGCCGACCGTAACAATATCCAGGGAAAACTCCGGAAAGACCTCCTTGGGAATACCCCTTACCGCCAGCAGCCCGGAGATGATCATCAGCCACATCAGCAGATTGGCCACCACCGGATTTTTTATAAAGGCGTCAATATATTTGCCGGTCATTTTATTCGTTCAGAGAAAGCTTCATTCCGGGAACCGGATTGGGAACCGGGGAGGTAATCAAAAGCTCACCCGCTTTCAGGCCGGACAGGATCACCAACCGGTCCTGAAACCGCTCGGCCACTTTCACCTTTCTGATCTCCAGCCGGCCGTCATTAAAGATAAAAACCCGGTTTTCCCCTTTAACCTCTTTGGCGGAAACCAGCACGATCTTCCGGTAGGCGCGAATCGGCAGCTCTATCCGGCAAAAGACCCCTTTATTGAAAATCGATTTTCCCGAAGCCAGGCTTTTCTGGGTAATACGCTGAGGAACTTCAATAATGACCTCCGCGGTTCGCGCCTGTTCGTCTATTTTTTCCAGCCGGCTGACGAACCCCGGAGATTCCTCGCCCGTCATCCAGAACACCCGGCAGGGATACTTCCTTTTATCCTTGCCGGCAATCTTTCCAAACAGGTTCAAGCCCCGCAGGTATTTCATCTGGATATCCATGGAAATCTCTACGGTGGAAAGGTCCACTATGGTAGCCACGCTCTGGCCTACTCTCACCATTTGCGATATCTCCACCGACCGGTTATAAACCAGGCCGTCAAAAGGAGCCCTCACTACGGTCTTTTCCAGCTTAAGCTTCGTGTCATCGATCAAGGATCGCTTGACGGCCACAGCCGCCTCCTGCTCCCTGAGGCGAATGGGAATGACCGCCAGGCGGTTGTTAAAATCCGCCAAATCGTCCTTAAACGATAAATACTTTTTATGAGAATCATCCAGCACATTCTCCGAAACCATCCCTTTCCTGAACAGCTTATCGTTTTTCCGGTACTCTTTTTCCGCCAGCGCCAGGTTGTTTTTCAAGATTTCCAGGCGATTGTTGATATTTATCCTGTCCTGCCTGATCTCGTCCATCTTTACCCGCAACTGGCTGATTTCGGACTCCAGCTGTGTTCTTCTTATTTTTATGCTTCGGCCGTCAATCCGTAAAAGCAATTCACCCTTTTTCACAAACCTGCCCGATTGAAAATCAGGTCCCAGTTCCAGTACTTTACCCTCTATTTCCAGAGAGATCAGGGCTTCCCTTTTTCCCCTGGAAACCCCGAAACCGGTAATTACCGGTGTGTAATCCCGCAGGGTCACCGGCCTGACGCTCACCTGATTAAAGATTTTTTTACGCCGGCTGGTAGAGATCCCGGCCGGATGAGAGGTAAGCTTCTTATACCCTTTTATTCCGGCCAGGATTATTAAGACGGCCAATAATAACTGCAATATTCTTCTGATCATACTCTTACTATTATATGGTTTTTTCTGGCATAAGCCCATTATTGTTTGTTATAGTATAACCTATATTTTATAGGGGAAAAAGATTGCAATACGCTATTTATTCCGATGTTCACGGTAATTTACAGGCTTTGAAAGCGGTGGTTGCCGACATAGAAAAGGCGGGAACAGCCAAAAAGATATTCCTGGGGGACGCGGTCGGCTATGGCGCCAACCCGAATGAGTGCATAAAGATCATTCGTGAATTTTCCGATATCGCCCTGGCGGGAAACCATGACCATGCCGCCTTGAACCTGATTGATATATCCTTTTTCAACCCTTTTGCCAAAGAAGCTGTATTCTGGACCAGAAAACAGCTTACCAGGGAAAGCAGAGAATTCCTGGCCGGTCTGAAGGTCGAAGAAAGTTTGAACGATATTACCCTGGTACACGCGACTCCCTGCCTTCCCGAAGAATGGAATTACATCTTCTCCTTGAAGATAGCCAGCGACAATTTTAAATGTTTTGACAGGAAAATCTGTTTCATCGGTCATTCACACGTTCCGATAATTGTCACCTTAAACGAGAAACAGGGCAGATGCTATGTGAACAGCGGGGATACAATGAATATATCTTCCGGCTGCCGCTACATAATAAATATCGGCAGCGTGGGACAACCGCGCGATGGCGACAACCGAAGCAGTTACGTCCTTTATGACGATGAAATACAGACGGTGACCATAAAACGGGTGGCATATGATATTGCCGAAACTCAGTCGGCCATTATTAAAGCTGGTTTACCCTCTTCCCTGGCGGAACGGTTGGGTCACGGCCGTTAGGGAATTTAAAAAAGGAGAAAGATATGTCAGGCCATTCAAAGTGGTCTACCATCAAGCACAAGAAAGCGGCAACCGACGCCAAGCGCTCGAACGTTTTCACCAAACTGATCAAGGAAATCACGGTGGCGGCCCGGCTGGGAGGGGGGGATCCCGGCAGTAACCCCCGCCTCAGAACCGCGGTTAACAAAGGCAAAGAAAACAATATGCCCGCCGATAACATCAAACGGGCGATTATGAAAGGCACGGGCGAGCTTCCCGGGGTGAGCTACGAGGAATGCACCTATGAGGGCTACGGTCCCGGGGGGGTGGCGGTTCTGGTGGAAATAATGACCGACAACAAAAACCGGACCCTGCCGGAAATACGGCATATTTTCTCCAAACAGGGCGGAAACCTGGCGGAAACCGGGTGCGTAAGCTGGATATTCGAACACAAAGGGCTCCTGGTCATCGACGGCAGCAGCACAGACGAGGAATCATTGATGGAAATCGTCCTGGAGGCCGGCGGAGAAGAGCTGGAGCAGAACGGAAACGATTTTGAGGTTCAATGCTCCCCCGGAGATTTTGAAAGCGTTAAAAACGCTTTGGCAGAAAAAGAGGTAAAGCTTCTCCTGGCCGAAATCACCATGATTCCCGGCAATACCGTCAAACTGGAAGGCCGGCCGGCCAAACAGATGCTCGCTTTGATGGAAAAGCTGGAAGACCATGACGACGTTCAGAACGTACACGCCAACTTCGATATAGACGATTCGGAGATGGAATAAAATTGAAGATCATCGGCATTGATCCCGGCCTGGCCAATACCGGTTACGGCATTATCAAGGCCGAGGGGGCACGGTTGGTGATGGTAACCAGCGGCGCTATAGCCACCTCAGCCAAGCTGGCCACTCCCGAGCGCCTGAAGATTATCTTTTCCCGGATCAAGATACTGGTAGAGGAATTCAAGCCTGAGGCGGGAGCGGTGGAGGATGTTTTTGTTTCCCGGAACATAAAAACCTCTTTCCTGCTGGGACAGGCCAAAGCCGCGGCTACCGTGGCAGTAGCCGCTTATGAAATACCGGTGTTCGATTATTCCGCCAGCTCGGTTAAACAAGGGGTCACCGGCTATGGCAGGGCGGACAAAAAACAGGTGCAGATCATGGTCATGCGGCTGTTAAACCTGCCCCAAATCCCCAGACCTGACCATGCGGCCGACGCCCTGGCGGTCGCTCTTTGTCATTTTAACAGTCATCATCTGTCATCCAGAATCGCCAGCCATAAATGATCGCTTTACTTTCCGGTAAACTAGCGGACAAACAAACGTCACAGGTTATTGTAGACGCCCAGGGGGTGGGTTACCTGGTGACAGTGTCTTTAAATACCCTGACCCATCTTCCCCGGGTGGGCGAACCGGTTACTTTAAAGATTCATACGAACGTGAGAGAGGGCGACATCTCTTTATTCGGATTTCACACGCTTGAGGAAAAAGAGCTGTTCCAGGCTTTGATCGGCATCAACAAGATCGGGCCGAAACTGGCGGTCGCCATCCTGTCCGGCCTGAATTGCTCGGAGTTGAAGGCGGCCATCAGCCAGAACAATATCAAGAAAATAAGCTCGATACCCGGTATCGGAAAGAAGACGGCCGAACGACTGGTACTGGAACTACAGGAAAGATTTTCCCTGGAAACGGATTTCTCCACAGAAACCGGGGGCGGTCACCTGGCCGGCGATAAGGCCGCCAGCGCGGTTTCGGCCCTGATTAATCTCGGATACCAGAGGGCGGCAGCGGAAAAGGCGGTTAAGCGTTCCCTTGAGATCTCCCCCCCTCCGGACACCCTGGAATCCTTGATAAAACATTCGTTAAAGTCATTGTTAAAGTAATAACAAATTATTTATGAATTCCTTATTCTTTTCCCCGGTCAGGTTTAAAGGGAATTTTGTAAGGACCTGCCCCGGCACGCCTCAATATATCTGTTGCGGTTATTACGTGGTCAACCTGGGAAACCACTGTTCCCTCGACTGCGCTTACTGCATTCTTCAGGCTTACTTTGAACAGGAAAGACCGGTCTTACATGTTAATATCGATGATCTGCTGGCAGAGCTGGGGAAATTATTAAGCGAAAATCCCCGGCGGAAATTCCGGATCGGCACCGGTGAGTTCGGTGACAGCATGGAGCTGGAAAACGAACTGGGACTGGCCCGGCGCCTGATTCCCCTAACCGGCCGTTATCCGAACCTGGCCTGGGAGTTCAAGACCAAGACCGCTTTTATCAAACCGTTTCTCCAGCTTTCCCCGAATAACCGGGTTATCCTGTCCTGGTCCTTGAACAGCTTTGAGATGGCCGGTTTGTATGAACGCAAGGCTCCTGCGGTGGAGCAGAGAATCGAGGCCGCCGCCCAGGCGGTGGAAGCCGGTTACCGGGTCGGTTTTCATTTCGACCCCCTCATCCGCTACCCGGCCTGGCGGGAAGGATATCAAGAAACGCTCGGGCTACTATCCGAAAAGATTCCCTCTGACCGGATCGCCTGGATCAGCCTGGGCTGTTTCCGGTTTATGCCCCGGTTAAAGGAGATCATCAGGAAGCATCACCCTGACCGGGAATTGCTTAACGCGGAATTCATTCCGGCAGGTGACGGCAAGATGCGTTATTTCAAGCCGCTCCGCCTGGAAATGTACTCCCTGATGCTGGAGGAAATCAGGAAAACGCTTCCTTCGGTTTGTGTGTATCTCTGTATGGAAAACGCGGATGTCTGGCGCCGGGTGTTCGGATTTATCCCTGGAGAAAGCGGGTGCCCGTCCTTGGGGGAAATGCTGGATAGTTGCTGCTGGATTAATAGTAAAAGTTTACCCCGAAAGAAAAAACAAGCGAGTTGAGGCTGATTCCGGGAGAGCTTTCAGTGGTTTTACCGGTAACTCCTTCTTTTTCGGTTACCTTTATTTTGGGTTTCATTCCCAGATAATCGGCGGTCAGGGAGGCGGATATACGGTTGGAGATAAAATACTCGAAACCGGTGCCCACCCGGTATACATACGAATCTTCGGCTTCAGCGCTGTAGGTGAACGACCGGTTGGGCGCAACAATCTGTTCGAGTTCGTCAAAGTAATTCCCCTTGTCAAAGCTGTTGAAACTGTATCCGAATCCCAGCTTGAAAAAGATCACCACATTCTCCCTTAATGAAAAGCGGTTTTCCGCGTTAATCATTAAAGGAAAAGAGGATATTTCTCCGAAATCATCTGAGGGAAATCCGCTTTTCAAGCTTACTTTAACGCCTCGTTTAATATGCCCGAGACTGGCCCCCAGAGCGAGTTTATAATAATCGTTAACCGAAAGACCGTACACCAGTTCGCTCTCTCCGGCAAAAGCGGTGTCCAGGCTGAACTCAACGTCATCGGAATCAAAAAAATCAGCGCTGGAATCCCGGTTGAGGGCCACCCCTCCCTTGAACCGGATGCCAAACCTGCCGCTGATATCGGTCAGGTCTTCCATATCTTCCTCGTCAAACCCGGCGACAGTATCGGTTTCCTCCCATTCTTCCGTGATTTCCGCAGCGGAACCTGAGAGCTTTTCGGGTTTAATCTCCTGGGCTACGGCCGGCCGGGAAAGCGCCAATATCCAGAATAGAATGAACAGTCCCGCAAGACCGCTTCCGCTCAAGAATTTTCTAATTATAAACCTTCCGGCTCCCGCTCCCGCGGCCAGGATTAACAGGCCCGGCCAGAACCCGACCGAAAGTATCAGCCAGCTCAGAATAACCGGCAGCCAGAGCACCAGCCTGACAAAGAACCTTACTACCGGTTTATGGGAGATATACGCGGCCAGAGGCGGGCTGGTCTCATAGTAGAATTTTACCAGCTTCCTTCCCACCCGGCTGGTAAGAAGATACTTATCCCGGAAACGGCAGAGGACCCGGACCGGACCGGCCAGAGGAGAGCCGAAAGAGGCGGTGGCGATAAAGCAGTCGCTGTGTTCCTTCTTTTCCATATCCTTGGCCACTTCGACCGCCACCGAATAATCCTGCCCCACAAAGGAAGAATTCAAAGCGCTCAATACGTTAACCCGTCCTCCTGAAACCACTTTTCCGTTCAGGTTGGCGATTTTATCGCAGGAATCGATGAGGGCCTGGCGGATTCCCGCAGGGTTCAGCTTGACCGAGGGGTTTTTAGCGGCCAGCAGACCGATGATACCGGCGACATAGGGGGCAGCCATTGAGGTGCCGCTCATGTTAACGAAGGTGTTGCCAATGGAAGCGCTGTAAATATCCTTACCGGGAGCGGCTACGTCTACGGTAGTAGCGCCGTAATTGGAAAAGCCGGCCAGGATATCCGAACTGTCGGTGGCAGCCACGGAAATAACATTATCAAGATCGTAACCGGAGGGATAAAACGGAGTGGAGTCATTGTTCAGGGTGTCATTGCCGGCAGCCGCCACAAAGGTTATCTTGTAGCTGTTCATTTTTGAGATGGCGTCCAGTAGGGACTGGCTGAATCCCCCTCCCCCCCAACTGTTATTGGTCAGGTGAGCTCCCTGGGCGATGGCGTAGTCCAGGCAGGTTATGGCGTCAGAGGTGCTGCCTGAACCGGAGGCGGGCAGGAATTTCAAGGCCATGATACTGGATTGCCAGTTTACCCCCGCCACTCCCAGGGCATTGTTTCCCACCGCGCCGATAATACCGGCTACATGGGTGCCATGGCCGTGGTCGTCCATGGGGTTTCCGCTGCCGGTAATGGCGTTGATTCCATAAACGTCGTCCACGTAACCGTTGCCATCGTCATCCAGGCTGTTGCCGGCGATTTCCCCGGGATTAGTCCACATATTGGCTGACAGGTCGTTATGGGTATAATCCACTCCGGTATCGACCACCGCTATCACGACCGCCGGATCGCCGGTGGTCTGATCCCAGGCCGCTTCGGCGCCGCTTACCGTATGGGCGTATTGCAGAGAAAAACTCGGATCGTTCGGGGTGGCTAAAGCATGTACCGTATAATCCGGTTCGGCGTACAAGACCAGCGGATAATCCCGGTAAATCGCCAGCATCGAAGGAATGTCCAGATAGGAGGGAACCGAAAGCTTATATAACCTGTTGGAAATATGGGGGAACTGTCTTGAGATTTCCGCTCCGGTAAGGTTGTCCAGAGCGTTTATATCTTCAGTCGTGGCCTCCGGCGCAAACTTGACCAGTATATGGGCGGAGGAATAATTATTCGGACTGACCCCGGATAAAATTCCCTGCCCCTGCGCATAACCACTTAACTCATCCCTGATCTCTGCGAACAGGTCTTCCCGGATCTGGGGAGTGACGTCTTGGGAGAGTTCCTGCAGGCGTTCTTTCCAGGAACCGGGAGCGGTAAGAATGTCTGTGAGCGCGGAAGAAATCAAGTGGTAGTGGGAAGAATTCCGCAGGCCGTCCAGGATTTTCGCCGCGCTTTTCAATTGGGGAAAAACCCGGGTGAGAAGATCGGCCAGCTTATTGATTCTGTCGGACTGGCCGGCGCCGACTGTCAGTCTGGTAATTTTATCGTCAGTATAAACGATCAGGGTATTTTCATGTAATCGCTTAATACCCGCCGCCAGCTCAAGGCGCTCAAAATCGGCGCTGACCATGAGGTCTGCATCGAGCTTTATCTCAACCTCAAAGCCGCCCTGTTTTCCGATTTCCCGAAAAACGGCGGGCAGAGAAGCCTCTTCCGCCCGGACGGTCAGATAGTTTCCCTGAACCTCTACGGTAAAACCTGCGGCCGAAACCAATGAAGCCCCCAAAAAACCGACCAGCAGAAACAGACAAAAAAACCTCTTGGCCCCTTGGTATTTATTAAAAGATGTAGTCAATTTTTCCCTGAGAAAAAGGGATAAAATGTTTCGCCTGGTTCGGTGTTTCGGCTTATCCCTAAGCCGAAAAGTTTTAAGGACTTCGATATCCTTTCATGGTTTCGGCTTGAGACAAGCCGAAACACCAACTGTATGCCAGCCTTGGGACGAACCAAATTTTTATTGATAATATACCATTTGCCAAACCCGGTCAAGTTTTCTATGACCTGAGTCATAGACAGTTTTTCGGTCTTTCGGCTTGTCCCCAAGCCGAAAGTTTTAAGAGCCTCGATATCCTTGCATGTTTTCGGCTTGAGACAAGCCGACAAACATCAAAATATATCAGAACTCTATTTTAATAGGATATGAAACGGTTGTTTTTTGTATACTGAGATGCAATCCTTTGGCGAATTTTATTTGTTGATTTGCCGCCGCCCTTTGACTAAAACAACTTTTTATGGTTTCCCCCACAAGCATCCCCACTAGAACTATAATTGCAGTAGAAACAACAGCGGCCGTAATGTATTCCGTTCCAGATGGCGAAGATCTACCACCGCTATCAATAGACCTAGCCAGAGCCCTTTGCGGTATAATAATGATACCCGATAATATAATTACAGCAAGAAACTTCTTCACGGTTTTCCCCTTTAGCATATGCTTAGTTAAAATGGTAACTTGTCCCCAAACTAAAGTTGACAAATCCGATTTCCAAAGTATCGACAGCTTCTTCCAGGTCTGCATTCTGGGCAAATATATAACTGGCTTCAAATCCAAGGGAAACTTTTTTCATTACATAAAAGTCAGCTCCTATTCCAGTTTTAAAACAGATAACCGTATCATCGTCTTTGTATGTTATTGATCCTGATTGACCTTTGAATACGGGGTCATTAAACGTCCATTTCTTTTTTATTTCATGATCAACCGTTATAAACCCGAAACCAAAAACGAAAAAAGGTTTAAATATCCGGGAAAAGGAAGCCGACCATTTTCCTGTCAACATGAAAGATGCCAAATCGGCTTTCCCTTTAAAAGCCATATCCGGTTTTTCAGAAACATAATAAGCGGTTCTTCTTATATATCCTGGAACATTGTCTTCCCATCCAAAGCTTGCGTATTTATCAAAATTTAACTCAATGGAAAAGAATTCTCTGGTTTGGTAACCCGCTTTCAGGTTCAGACCGGAGGATCTTTCAAAGTCTGTATTTAAGTCAGGATCACTTTCGTATTTCATCCTGGTCGGGATAGCATAATTACCGCCTATTCCGAAATAAAAACCGGATTTCCTGGGTTCTACTGATGAGGTTCCCGAACCGAACAAAGCGGCAATTGGGAAATTAATTGAAGTTTCTGAGGTTTCCACTGTTTTTTCTTCCTTTTTGTTTTCTTTTTCCTTCGCATGTATTGAAC
>JBHHXV010000008.1:0-22246 GCA_046757225.1 bacterium | reverse complement strand
CCTTTATCGATAAGGGGTCTGGCTCATGACACTTAAATTTATGAATAGACCGGGAACAATACCAGAAACATGAATTTTTCCACAAAGGGCAAACTGCTGTTGATGTTCCTGATCCTCACGGCCGGGGCGGATATTTTAAAAGCCGAGATCGTGGACCGCACTTTAGCGGTGGTCAATAATGAGGTAATTACCCTGAACGAAGTCCTGAAGATCGGATACTCTCCTCAGGAGGGCCGGAAACTGGTCGGTTTGACCGGGAAAAAAAAGGAAACGGCCATAAACAAAATCCTGGACCAGCTCATAGAAAGAAAATTAAAGGTCCAGAGAGCGAAAGAGCAGAACCTGTCCGTTTCCGGGGGTGATATTGACAAATCGATCGACAATATCCAGGAAAGCAATGGTTACCGCTCCAGGGAGGAGCTGCTTTCCGCCTTGAAAAAAGAGGGAATCAGCCGGGGGTTTCTCCGAGGTCAATTAAAGGATAAGATCCTGGTAGCCAAAATTGTAGGCCGGGAAGTACACTCAAAAATAAAGATTACCTCCAGAGAGATTAAAGAGTATTATCAAAAGAATCTCGGCGAATATGAAAACAGGGAAGGGGTGAGGCTTCGCCATATTCTTATTACCAAGCGGAAAAAGAAAGGGCAGAAAAAGAAAACGGAAGAACTGCTGAAGCGAATCAGGAAGGGCGAGGATTTTGGAGAGATCGCCCAAAAATATTCCCGGGGACCAACCGCTTCTAAAGGGGGGGATTTGGGGGTTTTCCACAAAGGTGATTTAATTCCGGAATTCAGAGAGGCTATCCGAAACTTAAAAGAGGGGGAAGTCAGCGGAATTTTTCTTACTTCATTTGGTTATAACCTGCTTCAATTAGTAAAACGGGAGATTCCCGACCCGGACAGCAACGCCGATGTCAGCCGGGAAATAGAAGCGAAACTCAAACAGAAGCAGGTGAAGGCGCTCTACCGGAAATTTATGGATGAACTTAAGAAATCGGCTTATATTGAAAGGTTTTTATGATTATGAAAAGATATCTTCTTCTTTTAGGAGGGGTTTTACTCTTAGGCGCCGGCTGTTCTTCGGGAATAGAGATCGCCCATGGAGGGCCAGGAGAAAAACTACTATGGTCCTCCCAGCCCGAGCGGCCAACCTGGACAATAGAGGAGCCGTCAAAAAAGGATAAAAACCTGCTTTTTGTCGGGGTATCGGATAAATATTCCAGCGAAACGGACGCCCGGAAGAAAGCCTTTCAGGACGCGACCAACAAGATCGCCAATTACCTGGGTTCCCTGGCTCAAACCAGATATGAGAAGGCGGTTATTTCCCTCGGGTTGTCTTCTAAAGCAGCCGACAGCACTATCGGCAGCCGGGATTACTATAAACAGATCTCCTCCAATCTGGTCAGACGGGTCAGGCCTCAAAAATGGTATATAGAGCAATGGAGGGCCTCCAAAGGAAATGGCTGGAAGGTTTTTGTGCTGGCATCCGTGCCAGTGGAGGAAATCAATGAGAGTTTTCATCAGGCGGCCCGGAAAAGGTTGCAGGAAATAGAACGGAAGGGCTCAGGGGAGGAAAGCTTCAAAAAGCTTCTCGAATTCTGGAAAACAATGGCCGGGGAAGAAATTATAAACTGATTACTTAATAAGAGAAAGCAATTCCGCCCGGGTTTGAGGGTTGGTCCGGAAGATTCCCCGGACCACGGAAGTAACGATATTGGAATGGGGCTTCTTTACTCCTCTGATGGTCATACACTGATGAGTGGCCTCAACAATAACCATGACTCCTTTAGGTTTCAGGTTTTTCATCAGCGCGTCCGCCACCTGGGTGGTAAGCCTTTCCTGAATCTGGGGTCTCCGGCAGTAAAGCTCCAGCACCCTGACTAATTTGCTGATGCCCACCACCTTTCCCTGGGAAGGAATGTAAGCGATATGAGCTTTACCGCAAAAGGGGAGCAGGTGATGCTCGCAGACCGAAAACAGAGGGATATCTTTGGAAAGAACGATCTCGTCATGGGTCTCCCCGGGAATGATCTTCAAGAGGCCGTCAGGACTCTGCCCCACCCCGGAAAAGATCTCTTCATACATGCGGGCCACCCGCGAGGGTGTTCCCGCAATCCCTTCTCTGGTTATGTCCTCGCCTATTCCCTCCAGAATTAGCCTTACCCCCTGCTCTATCTTTTCGCTATCCAAAAAGGCCTCTTTTTCTAGTTTTCCACCCAGTACCCCAGACGCCTGGAGATCTCTTTTCCCGCGTCCTTAACCAGGGGGACCAGTTCATTTTTTATTCTTTCCGGAGACATCCGCAACAGGGGGCCGGTAATTCCGATGCCGGCCACCACCCGTCTGGTATAATCGAAAACAGGAGCGGCTACGCAGCGTACTTCCTCTTCAAATTCCTCATCATCGATTGCGTAACCCTGTTTCTCGATTTTTCCCAGACATTTACAAAGGGTTTTTCGGTCTTGGATGGTATTCCTGGCTTCATGATCCAGTTTTACCTTATTGAAAAAACGACTTATTTCATCATTAGACTCATAGGCCAGCATAATCTTTCCCACGGAGGTGCAATAGGCGGGCGCCCTTCGGCCTAACCGGGAAACAATCCGCACCGAATGGGTGGTTTCCACCAGGTCAATATAAACCACATCGGTCTCCTGAAGAATCGCCAGATAAACCGATTCATTTATCTTCAACTGCAGATCTTCCATAACCGGGTGCGCCTGTTTGAGCAATCCCATCCGGCGCTGAAAAATCTGCCCCAATTCAAAGACCCTGATCCCTAATCGATAGTTGTCGGAGGTTTCGTTCTTTTCAATATATCCCCGGCTTTTCAAGGTGGCCAGGAGCCGGAAGATATTGTTCTTGGGCAAGGATAATTTCCGGCTGAGCTCAGTCACTCCGAACTCGCTTTCATTGCCACTGAACGCTTCCAGTATATCAATCGCGTGACAGACGGACTGAACCGTATAATCCTGCTTATTTTTTTTAACCATTTCACTTTATCGTTTTTTATAATAACCAGTGATAATAGAACATTGTTTTATTCCTGTCAAGGTTTTTGTGCTGACGCTTTTTCTTTTTACCTGTATTCCTAATGAAATTCAAAACAATTAAACAATTACTTTCTTATGAAAAAATTTAGCGGTATTCGTAATAAATTCAACATGTAATAAATTATATGGTTATAATTCGCTCAAATCTTCCCCTCATCCGATTTTTATTTTTTAAAACCACAGTTTACTGTTGACAAAACAGGCGGCAAAACTTAAACTCTTATCAAGATTAAATGTCCTCTTTTACTCTTCTTGCTAAACCATTCATGATAGATAGAACTGCCCAATTTTTATGGGAAAAAGCCCTTTCCTTGGTTGACCGGGAAATCAACCGTCAGAGTTTCGACACCTGGTTTTCTCAAACGAAGGCGGAGAGTTTAACCGATGAAAAACTGACGGTGGCTGTACCTGACATCCTCTATGCCGACTGGTTGAGCGAACATTATTACCTGCTGGTAAAAAATATTATTTTTTCGATTTGTCAGAAACCTCTGGAGATTGAATTTAAAAGCAACAAGTCCCTTTTCATAACTTCCGACGTTCCGGAAAAACCCCTTAACAGAAACCATTGCCAGGAGAGCAAAAACAACCTCAATCTTAATTACACTTTTTCCAATTACGTGGTGGGGCCAAGCAATCAACTCGCGAACGCTTCCTGCATGGCGGTAGCCGATCAACCGGCCAAAACCTATAATCCCCTTTTTATATACGGGGCTACCGGACTGGGAAAGACCCACCTGTTGCAGGCGATCTGCCATCGGATCAGAGAGCTGAACGAACACCCGGGAAAGACCATATATATTTCAGCGGAAAGCTTTACCAATGAACTGATTTCCGCCATCCGTTTCGACCATATTCAAGCGTTCCGGGAAAAATTCCGGAACATGGATTTTCTGTTGATCGACGACATTCAATTCATCGCCGGCAAAGACAGAACAGAAGAAGAATTTTTTCATACCTTTAATACCCTTTACCAGGCCAACAAACAGATTGTTATCGCCAGCGACCGCCCTCCCACGGAAATTCCTACCCTGGAAGAGCGGTTGTGTTCCAGGTTTCAATGGGGGCTCTCCGCTGATATCCAACCGCCTGACCTGGAAACCAAGGTGGCGATCATCAAGAAAAAAGCCGCCTCCCTGAACTTTCTCGATATCCCGGATAATGTCTGTTTTCTTATCGCCAGCAACGTCAAATCGAATGTCCGTCAATTGGAAGGAGCTCTGGTAAGGATAACCGCTCACAGCTCCCTGAACTCCGAACCGATCACTATCGAGCTTGCGAAAGGAATCCTCAAGGATTTCATATTGGAAAAAGAAAAGCTGATTTCTCTGGACAATATCCTGAAAACCACCGCCGATTACTTTAATCTCAAGGTTTCCGATCTTAAATCAAAGTCCCGGACCAGCAATATAACCCTCCCCAGACAAACCGCTATGTATATCTGCTGCAATCTCACCAACCATTCTTTATCCAAAATAGGAAAGGTCTTCGGAGGAAAGGATCACACTACGGTTCTCTATGCCAGAGATAAAGTGGAAAAGATAATGGAACAGGACAAGGAATTTAACAAGAACATGAACAGGCTGATCAGCCTTATTTCCGGAGACAGTTAATTTTTAACATCCTCCGGTGGATAACCGGTTAAAAGATGTGAATGAAAAACCGGTAAAATATTTTTTAGGGAATAAATACTCGGCAAGGTGCATAACCGGCGGATTATCCAGATAATTATTAACAGGGCAAAGGGATTAAGAATCAATCAGTTAATAGAGTAATTCACTAATTCACCGGTACTATTACTACTACGGTAAAATTCTATTAACTCATTTATTATTCACAGCATCAGGAAGGGATTGTGGAAAACCAAACTTCATATACAGCGGAAGATATCAAGATTCTGGAAGGCCTGGAAGCGGTCCGTAAACGTCCGGCCATGTATATCGGCAATACCGGCGAGACCGGATACCACCATCTGGTGTTCGAGGTGGTTGATAACTGCATTGACGAGGCGATGGCCGGTTTCTGCGACCGGATTGAGGTAAAGATTCATTCGGATGATGAGATTACCGTAATAGATAATGGCCGCGGTATTCCGGTGGATTTTCACAAGGAACAGGGGATGTCGGCCGCTGAGGTGGTCATGACCGTGCTTCATGCCGGGGGAAAGTTCGACAACCACACGTATAAGATGTCGGCCGGTCTGCATGGGGTGGGGGTTTCGGTGGTAAACGCCCTTTCCGAATACCTGGATCTGGAAATTTACCGGGATGGTTATATTTACAGCCAGAGGTATGAGCGGGGCGAACCTAAATCTGATTTGACCAAGGGAGAAACCACCGGTAAAAGCGGTACCAGGATAGCCTTTAAACCGGATATGCAGATATTCGAGCCTGATCTGGTCTTTATGTTCGACCGCCTGGCCAACCGGCTGCGGGAACTGGCTTTTTTAAACAAAGGGGTTCGCATAATTCTGGCTGACGAGCGGGACGAGCGGTCCAGTGAATTCTATTTTGAGGGGGGGATCTATTCGTTTGTCGAGCATCTCAACCATAATAAGAACTCACTGCATCCGAAGCCGGTCTATTTTGAGGATCACCGGGAGAACTGCATTTTGGAGGTAGCCCTTCAATATAATGACGGTTACGCGGAGAGTATCTTCACTTACGCCAATAATATCAATACCCACGAAGGGGGGACTCACCTGGCCGGTTTCCGGGGGGCCTTGACCAGAACCATCAACTCTTACGCCTCTTCCCACAATCTCCTGAAGAATTTCAAGGGGACGTTAACCGGGGATGATGTCAGAGAGGGAATCGTCGGGGTTATCAGCGTTAAACTGCCGAACCCTCAGTTTGAGGGTCAGACCAAGACCAAGCTGGGTAACAGCGAGATCAGGGGGTTGGTCGAGGTGATGGTTAATGAGAACCTGGCCGATTATCTGGATGCCAATCCGGCGGTGGGTAAGCAGATTGTGGCGAAAGCGATGAACGCGGCGTCGGCCAGGGAGGCGGCCAAACGGGCCAGGGACATGACCCGGCGCAAGGGAGCCCTGGAAATGACCTCGCTTCCGGGGAAGCTGGCGGATTGTCAGGAAAAGGACCCGGCGCTGTGCGAGCTGTATCTGGTGGAGGGCGAGTCGGCCGGCGGGTCGGCCAAACAGGGGCGCGACCGCCGTAACCAGGCGATTCTTCCCTTAAAGGGCAAAATTCTCAATGTGGAAAAGGCCCGGTTTGAAAAGGTTCTTTCCAGCGATGAGATTACCTACCTGGTAACCGCTATGGGGGTGGGAATAGGCAAGGATGAGTTCGATATTGCCAAGGCGCGTTATCACAAGGTGATTATCATGACCGATGCGGATGTGGACGGGGCTCATATCCGGACTTTGCTGCTTACCTTCTTTTTCCGCCAGATGCCGGAGCTGGTGGAGCGGGGTTACCTGTATATCGCTCAGCCCCCCTTGTTTAAGGTGAAAAAGGGAAAACAGGAGTGGTATCTCAAGGATGAACCCTCTCTGGAGCGGTTTTTAATTGCCGAGGGAACCAGGGGGGCTTATTTGAAGGTTAACGGTGCAGAGTACCGGGGAGACAAGCTGAAGCGGATAATCGCCGATATGGTAAGTTATCAGAAGCAGCTCGACCGGATGCAGAGGCGTTTTCTGAGACGGGATATACTGGAGACCCTGCTTAATCCGGAACTGGAGCTTCCCGGTTCATTCGAGGACAGGAAAACGGTGGAGGAACTGGCTGATTTGATTTCCGCCGGTACCGGCGACCGGATTGTTTATGAACTCGTTCCGTTTACCGCTCCCAGGGAGGATCTCTTCAGTGACTCAGAAGAAGGTCTTGAATTTGAAAGGGAAGAAAAGCCGGCGGAAATAATCGGTTATGACCTGGAAGTATGGAACAAGGGAAGCGATACCAGGAAGGTCATAAAAAAGGAGTTGCTCAGTTCCCCTGAATTCAAGGTTTTGAGAAGACAGGCGGGAAAGCTGGCTCAATTTTTCAATTGCCGCTTTACCTTGATAAAGGGGGAGGATAAGACCCTTGAATTTGGCAGCCGGGAGGAGATGCTGGACAGTATTTTCGGCGCCGGCGGCAAGGGATACTATATTCAACGTTACAAAGGGTTGGGCGAGATGAACCCCGACCAGTTGTGGGAGACCACCATGAACCCGGAAAACCGCAGCCTGCTTCAGGTAAAGATCGATGACCAGGTGGGGGCGGACGAGATCTTTACGGTCTTGATGGGGGACCAGGTGGAGCCCCGCCGGAATTTTATCAATAAATACGCGGCTGAGGTCAGCAACTTAGATATTTAGCCCGAATAATTCGGGCGTAATAACGACCATAAGGGAATTGTAGATGGAGCAGCAGGAAACCTCTTTATTAAAGCCGGTTAACATAGAAGATGAGATGCAGGAGTCTTATCTCAGTTACTCCATGAGCGTCATTGTGGGAAGGGCGCTCCCTGATGTCAGGGACGGCCTTAAACCGGTTCATCGCCGCATTCTCTTCGGTATGTATGAACTGGGCCTGTTCTGGAATAAAGCGTTCAAAAAGTCGGCCCGGGTGGTGGGTGATGTCATGGGTAAAGATCACCCCCATGGAGATTCCGCTATTTACGACACCATTGTGAGGATGGTTCAGGATTTTTCCCTGCGGTATCCGCTTATCTGGGGGCAGGGAAACTTCGGTTCGGTGGACGGTGATTCGGCGGCGGCCATGCGTTACACCGAGGTGCGCATGAACAAGATCACCGATGAGATGCTGCGGGATCTGGAGAAAAACACGGTTGATTTTGTACCCAATTATGACGATACCACCAGAGAGCCGTCGGTTATGCCTTCGATGTTTCCCAACCTGCTGGTTAACGGCAGCTCGGGAATTGCTGTGGGAATGGCCACCAATATCCCCCCTCATAACCTGACCGAGGTGATTAACGGGGTGATTATGTTGATTGACCGGCCTGAGGTGTCGGTTGATGAGTTGATGGAGGTGGTCACGGGGCCTGATTTCCCGACCGGCGCTTATATTAACGGTCATAGGGGGATTGAGAGCGCTTATCGGACCGGCAGGGGCAAGGTCAGGATGCGGGCGGTCATGGACGTGGAGGAAGCGGAAAAGGGAGAGCGGGAGCGGATCGTGGTTACCGAGCTTCCTTACCAGGTTAACAAGGCCCGCCTGATCGAGCATATTGCCTTTTTGGTAAAAAACAAGAAGATTGAGGGAATTTCCGATCTTCGGGATGAATCGGCCCGGCAGGGTATGAGGATCGCCATTGATCTGAAAAGGGGAGAAAACGCCAATGTAATCATAAACCAGTTATATAAGCATACCTCCTTACAGTCGTCTTTCGGTATTATCATGCTGGCTCTGGTGGACAATCAGCCTAAGGTACTGAACCTCAGGCAGGTGTTGTCTTATTACCTGGATCACCGGCAGGATGTGGTCAGGAGGCGGACCGCTTTTGAACTGGCCAAGGCCCAGGCCCGGGTTCATCTCCTGGAGGGCCTGATTATCGCTTTGGATCACCTGGACGAAGTGATCAAGCTGATTCGCGGCGCTCCCAATGCCGAAGAAGCCCGGAAAGGCCTGATTGAGAAATTCGAGCTTTCCGAGATCCAGGCCCGGGCGATTCTGGAGATGCGTCTGCAGCGTCTGACCGGTCTGGAAAGGGATAAGATCCGGGATGAATATCAAGCCTTGTTGAAAGATATCAAGAGGTATCAGGAGATTTTATCTGATCCCCTCCTGGTAAAAAAGATCATCAAAGAAGAACTGTTAGTTATCAGAGAGGCTTTCGGAGACGACCGGCGGACCCGGATTCTGCCGGAAATGGAGGATTTGAGTTATGAGGATCTGATCGCCGACGAAAAGATGGTGGTTACCATTACTCATAACGGCAATATTAAGCGGACCCCCCTGACTCAATACCGGCTCCAGCGCCGGCGGGGGGCCGGGGTAAGAGGAGTCCTGACCAAAAACGAGGATTTTGTGGAGCATCTGTTTGTTTCTTCCACCCATGATTAT
Organism: bacterium; assembly: GCA_046757225.1. Taxonomy (GTDB): domain Bacteria; phylum SZUA-182; class SZUA-182; order JBHHXV01; family JBHHXV01; genus JBHHXV01. The sequence goes on along the minus strand of JBHHXV010000008.1, from coordinate 13,165 downwards.
CTGATGTTCTTTTCCAACCGGGGAAGGGTATACTGGCGGAAGGTGTATGAAATTCCTCAAACCGGGCGGAACGCCAGGGGTAATTCCATTAACAATTTTTTGAATCTGCAGGAAGAGGGGGAAGAGATTTCCACCACTTTTTCGGTTCGCGATTTTTCCGCTGATCTGTCTATCATTATGGCTACCAGGCGGGGAATTATAAAACGTTCTTCGTTAAGCGATTATGGAAACCCCAGGGCGGGTGGAATAAAAGCGATCAACCTGGATGAGGGGGACGAGCTGATCAATGTGGCGATTACCGACGGAATGGACGATGTGTTAATGGCGACCAGGGAGGGCCGGGCGATCCATTTCAAATCCGCCCAGGTAAGGTGTATCGGCCGCACCTGCCGCGGGGTGATCGGTATCCGGATGCGGGGAGATGACGAGTTGATCGGCATGGCGGTAGTGAATGAGGATACCAATATCCTCACGGTAACGGAAAAAGGGTATGGCAAGGTCTCCAAAATCAACCATTATTCGATAAAAAACCGGGGCGGCTACGGGGTTTTGAACCTTCGGATCACTAATAAAAACGGCCGGGTCTGCTCAATCAAACCGGTAAAAAAGGAAGATTCCATCATGCTGATTACTTCCAAGAATAACATTATCTGGATCAGCGTTTCGGATATTTCGGTGATCGGCCGGGTTACCCAGGGGGTTCGTCTTCAGAGGCTGGAAAAGGAAGAGCGGATCATGGCGGTGGCCAAGCTGGTGGATGAGGAGTAATCAGCCGATATCCGGGGGGGGCTGGTAACCCACCTGTGCCTTTATTCTTTCAATTTCCTCTGTCACCAGCCGTTCGGCGACGTTCAGGACTTTTTTCTTTAACAGGCTTGAGATCTCCTCTTTGGCCGCTTCCCCTTCGATCAATCCCGCGATCCTCTCATCTATTTTCCGGGTATATACTTCTTCTATTCGGGATAACAGCCGGTCAACTTCAAGTTGTTTTGCGGGGGAGGTTTTTTCCTCGTTTTCTTCTGAATCGTCATTTTCAGGAGGCTCGGCCGGCTCTTCCTGAGAGATTTTCTCCGGGTAGGTCAGGAATAAACTGTCAGCCTTTTTTTCTGCCGGTTTTTTCTCTTCAGGTTCTTTTTCTTCTGGCTCGGCCGGGGGAATTTCCTCTGAAACCTCCGGTTGTTTCGGGGATTCCGGGGAATCTTCATGGTAATAGGTGCCCATCTCCTCCAGATCCTCCTCCAGATTTAACTCTCTGCCGGAAGTCTGGTTTTTTTCCTGAGCGCTGATAGTCATATCAAGGGCGTCGATTTCCGCCAGCATTCGATGGAAAACATCCAGTTCAGATGCCTCTGACAGCAACCTGGGGGGGGCTTCGGCAGAACCGTCCGCGTTCTTGTCTTTTTCCGCTTTGCTCATGGTGAATACCGGTTATTTGGCTTTGGGGCTTACCCAGTTGAAAAAGGTCGGATCAGGCAGGCCCGGCGGCGGCTTGTCCGAGGTTCTCTCTCCGCTTAAGGGATTATACCCGGCCTTGGTAAAAGCCGGGGGCTCCGCTTTGAAGGGAACCCCGTTGTCCCTGATTTCATTATCCTTGGCGATAGTGACCTTCCCCTTGCTCCGGGGGCTGATGGCGGCGTTGATGTTCTTTGTGATGATATTTTTGGTGATATAGGCAGAGGAATTGTTGGTGATGCCGATACCGCCTTTGTTGTTCTCCCGGATAAGGTTCCCCTCGATCAGGGCGAACTTGACGTTATCCAGGCCGATCCCGGCGAAGCGGTTGAAAGAGGTTTCATTATTCCTGATGGTCGTCACGCTCTGCCGCCGGATTCCGATTCCCGCCAGGTAATTGCTGGAGACGTTGTTATTTTCTATCAGCGGGACAATGGTGTTGTCTGCCCCGATACCGGCGCCGTTGGCCGCTATCCGTCTTTTGCCGTTGTCGTGAATCCGGTTGCTTAAAATAACCGGATAAGCGCCGTCTTTGGCCCCGACCCCGGACGTTCCGTTGCTGTAGATCAGGTTCATTTCCACCAGCGGATGAGCCCCGTTTTTGCAGCCTATGCCCACGTCCCGGTTGTTATAAATAGTGTTGCCGATAATGGAGGGGCTGGAATTATGGTTGCAGCCGATGCCCAGACCGTTATTGTCGTAAACGATGTTATTGGCGATATAGGACATGGAACGCAGCTTCCCCTTGACATGGTTTCCGATGCCGGTGCTTCCCATCCGGTAGATCTCGTTGTTGATGATGATGGCGGAATGACCGCGGCACTGGATACCGTGGGCGTGCCCCGGGGTATGGTGATCGAGTATCCCCAGCCCGGTCAGGCCGAAACCGTCGATAGCGGCGAAATCCGCCCCTTCCACGACTGTCGCCCAGTTCTCCCCGTTGGCGTCTATGACCGTCCGTCTGCTGGTGACATGGTTTTTCCGTTCTTCTTTGGTGCCTTTGGCCCTGACCGCCACCCCCGGCTTTAAGGCCAGGTATTCGTAATAGGTTCCCGGGTCCACGATCACTTCGTCCCCGAAGGCGGCGGCGGCAATGGCGTCCTGAATCCGGGTGTAGTCCCAGGGGACTTTGATAATCCTGGCTTCGGCCTGCGGCTTACCGATCATCCAGAAGAGAACGATAAGAATCAAAGCCCAGCACTTCTTTCTCATAATTGTTTCCTAATCCAGCATCTCTGCGGCGGCGGTGGCGGCGATGGCGCCCTCGGCCGCCGCGGTAATAATCTGCCGCAGTTTTTTCGCTCTTACGTCTCCGACCGCGAAAACGCCCGGAACCGAGGTTTCACAATCCTCGTTTGTCTTGATGAATCCTCCCTCGTCCAGTTCAATCTCTTCGGGCAGAAAAGAGGTGTTCGGGTTAATTCCCACAAAGGGGAAGATCCCGTTCGTTTTCAGGGTGGATGTTTTCTGGGTTTTGACGTTTTTTATTCTTATGCCGGTCACCTCGTTTTCTCCCAGGAACTCTTCGGCCACATGATCCCAGATAAATTCTATTTTAGGGTTGTTAAAGGCTTTTTTCTGGAGGAACTTGTCCGCTCTGAGCAGGTCCCGCCGGTGAACCACCCTGACCCGGCTGGCGAGGTTGGCCAGGTATAAGGCCTCTTTGACGGCTGTGTCTCCCCCGCCGACGACCACGATCTCCTGATCCCGGAAAAAGGCCCCGTCGCAGGTGGCGCAGTAGGAGACCCCCCGGCCCCGCAGCCGCCGCTCTCCCGGAACTCCCAGTTCCCGAGGGTTGGCGCCGGTGGAGATGATCAGGGTTTTGCCCGGGAAATCTCCCTCATCGGTGGTCAGCAGAAACCGGTCGGCTTCGATCTTTATTTTTTCTACTTCCGCATATTGAATTTCCAGGCCCAGCCGCTCCACCTGGGCGGAGAATCTTTCCGAGAGTTCCGGGCCGCTGATTCCTTCGGGAAAGCCGGGGTAATTCTCGATATTGTCGGTAATAAACATCTGGCCGCCGGCCAGCCCTTTTTCCAGAAGAAGACAATCCAGATCCGCCCGGGCAGCGTACAGCCCGGCGGTAAGGCCGCCCGGCCCCCCGCCGATGATTATTATATCATGAGCCTTCATAAAGATTATTGTATTGAGGAAAAGAATTTCATCATCGGTTTTCCGGAGACCCCGGAGAAAATCTGTATTCGGGAAATCATGGTTTCTTTCTTTTCCGTCAGGTGCCAGAAAACCAGGGCCCGCACCCCCAGCTTTGAGCAAAACCTCTTAATTTTCTGGGGGAAATTTTTACTATTATAGAATAGGGAAAATTCTTTAGCCAGTTTTTTTGCGTTTTCCGGAGGGGCTATCCGGTAGCGTTCCCGCTCTTTGGTTTTGAATAGTAATTGATCCGTCAGCAGAGAGAGCCGGTTTTCCCTGGTAAGCAGCACAGCGACCGGAATGGTTAAAGAAGTGATCCGGCAGAAGTCTCCCACCTTTACCTCGTGATCGGGCAGGGGGGTTACCAGGTGGCACGTCAGCATATCCGGCGAGGTTATGCGGTTTATCCTGACCACCCCCAGTTTCCGGTTGAAATATTCCAGGACAACTCCGGTAACCGGATGACGAAACGGTTGGCCTTTCCTGATCAGGTCCAGTTCCATTCCCTGGATCATGTTTACCCTGGAACTGGGTTCCAGAAAGATTTTATATTGGCTGTCACTGGTTTCGGGAGGGGTGGTGGAAATAACGAACAGCTCGACCGGCGGGAAAACCCGGTCCAGGCAGTCGATAAAGTGATCGGTTAACAGATTGATTTGAGCCGCCTGAACCCGAATGGGGCAGAGAAGTATCAAGAGAAATATCAGGCCGGCTCCTGCCGGGTGAAATCGATTTTTAGCCGAGGAAAACTTCATGGTTAATGAGGAAATATTTCACCGCTTAAAGAGAAAGACCACAGTACCAGTAAAACGGCGTTCCAGACAGTCAGAATTAACCACCCGGAAAAAATTGTTGTTTCCGTAATCTTTTTATGGTCGAGACTGGCGGCCAGTCCGTAAACCAGCAGGGGGTAAGTGCAGATCATCCGCCGCATGCCGAAGGAATAATTTCCCCACCAGTCTCTCGGCAGGCAGTTCACCATCACCATAAGAATAAAGACCAGCGCCCCGGCCAGGAGAACCTCGTTATTACCCGAGGTTGAGTAAAGAAACCAGATCACTCCGCCAAAGGCCACCGCTGTTATCGGGTGCCAGAAAAACAGGCCGTGGTTGTTGCTGAACAGGATTTTCCAGAAAGGGGAAAGGCGGAAGACCAGATACGAACTCCCCTGGGGAATCAGTAGGTATTTTCCGAAAATAGCTTTCCAGGCCTGGAGCTGGGGAGAAAATATCAGGCCCGCCCCCCCGGAGAGAAGCATTGTTTTAATCAGGATGGTTTTCTTGCCGGGAGTCCGGAAAAAGGCGGTTCCGCAGAGAAAGAGAGGGATTATTCCCCATAACACCGTCTGCCAGCGTACCAGGGAGGAGAGACCGATTGCTGCGCCGAGCAGGAAAGCCTGTTTATAGCTCATTTTATGAATATCGCGGTAGCGCAAGATAAGCCAGAAAACCAGAGAGGAGGTGAAAAGTTCGGCGGTGTGGCAGTATGAGGATTCATTAACCACGTAATTTATCCAGGCGGTAGCGGTGCAGAAGGAGATTACCGCCCAGAAAGAGGCGCTTTCACCGAACCGGGAACGGGCGATCCTGTATAAGAACACGGAAGCGAGAAATGAATAGAAACAGGCCGCCGCTCCGACGGCGCACTCGTAGAATAGGGAATATCCGTCCGGCCTGAGGCTGAAACCGATTGCTCCGGCCAGCAGGGTTAACAGGTGGGCGATGACCAGAAAGGGGAGCCAGAGAATTCCGCTTCCCATGGCAAAGCCGTTTTCCGGGTATTGTTTCCAGTTTTTGGGCCAGTGTATGGTACCGGGCCGGAACAGGTTCCTGCCGAAAACCACCGGCCCGAAATCCTCGTATTCGTTTTTAAAGTTGAGATCCCGGTCAAACAGGAGGGAGCGGGCGTAAACGTAATAAAAAAAGCCGTCTCCCCTGATGATGTGCGCACCCAGGTTTATCCGGAGCGGGGCTGAAACCAGTATCAGGAAGAGACAGAAGCCGTAAAAGGCGGCAAAGGTCTGATATGGTCTGGTTTTAATGTCCGTGAGGCGGATGTTCATAGGGGACAAAGCAGGATTGGTGCGGATGGGTAAGGGTGGATTTGACCTGTTCCCAGTCCTTTGGGTCACGCCTGACGATCATAAAAGCGATGAAGGCCAACAGGGTAAACAACCATAAGAATGAATCCATAGCCGACTCCTTTATATATTAATGTTCTACTTTCACAGTGAATTTAATAGTATAATCTCTCTATGTCGATTAAGCAAGTTTCACCTTCTTTGAGCCGCCGGGAATTTTTGAAGATTTCCACTGCTTCGGTCGCGGTGCTGGGGCTTTCGGGGATTGGTTTCTTTGGAAGCGGCTGCGGAAAAGGGGAAGCCCGCAAGGTTATCCCGGTGATTCTGGGGAAGGAGACCCCGCTTATCTGTCCCTTTTGCGCGGTCGGCTGCGGCATGATCGGCGTGTTCAGGGAAAAGAAGCTTCATTCGATCGAGGGAAACCCCGCTCATCCGATCAACCGGGGAGCCCTTTGCGCCAAGGGTCAGGCCAGTATTGAGTTTCATGCGACCGACCGGAGAATCCTGACCCCTTTAAAAAGGGGAAATCCCCGCAAGGGATTGACAGAGAACCCGCAGTGGAAACCGATCACCTGGGAGCGAGCCTTTCGGGAGATTGCCCGGAAAACCGCTCAACTGGCCAGGGAACATTCGCCGGAGCGGAAAAACGGGAGCCGTTATTACCGGGGCCGCCGTTCGCCGCTGGGGTTTATGGGGAGTGCGGCCATCACCAGCGAAGCCGCCTACCAGTACCGGAAACTGGCCCTCCTGCTGGGAAGCAGTAATATCGAGTGTCAGGCCCGCAAATGCCATTCCTCCACAGTGGCCGCCCTGGGTGGTATCTTCGGGTTCGGGGCGATGACCAACCATTTCGGGGATCTGGAAAACAGCGCTTGTATTCTGATCCTGGGCAGCAACTGCGCCGAAACCCACCCGATAGCCTGGCGCTGGATAAAGCGGGCCCAGGAAGCGGGGGCCGGGGTTATCCACGTTGACCCCCGTTTTACCCGAACCTCGGCCCGGGCCGATTTACATCTTCCGATCCGGGCCGGCTCAGACCTGGCCCTGATTCATTTTCTAATCTCTTACGCGATCAGGAACCATTATCAGAAAGACCGGTTTATTCGGGAACAGACCGATATCCAAAAGAGATTCTGGCGGAAATATCGGGACGAGGCCGGCCGTATGAGCGTTGAGACCGCCTGTTCCCTGACCGGCATCGCCCCGGCCGGGCTGGAACGGCTGGCGGAAATGTTCTGTAAAGCCAGCTCCGGCGAGGTGAGGGAGAAAAAGATACCCGCTCAGGCCAGCGTGATTTACGCGTTAGGTTTGACCCAACACCTTAACGGCGTGGAGATTATTCAGTCCCTGGCTTTTCTGCAGACCATTCTGGGAAATATGGGCCGCCCCGGGGGAGGGATCAACGCTTTGAGGGGGCACAGCAATGTCCAGGGCAGCACAGACCTGGGGCTGCTGTCCGATTCTCTGCCCGGATATGTGGGTATCCCTCAGAATCCTGACGACCTGCGGGTGTTTCAGGACTGGAAAAACCAGGGTGGCCCGGACTCCTCTCGCTGGAAAGCTTCTCCCTGGTACCCTGAAAACCACCGGTCAGCTGCCGACAGTCACCGGAAAAAACTGGCCTGTTATAAATTTGACGGCTGGCGGAGACTGGAACAGGCGTGCGGCCTTTTCGCGGGCACCTCTCCCGGAAAAGACCCGGAAAAAGAGCCGGTGATATGTGACCTTCCCCTGGGCGACGGGTATCGGTCGGTGGAGCTCCTCAAAGCGGCCGGAACCGGGAAAATCAAGGGGATGTTTGTGGTGGGGGAAAATCCGGCGGTCAGTAATCCTGATGTGCAGGGGGTTTATAAAAATCTGGCTCGGTTGGAGCTGCTGGTGGCGGTGGACCTGTTCGAGACCGAAACCGCCCATTTCGCCGATTACCTGCTGCCGGCCGCCTCCTTTCTGGAGGAAGAGGGGTCAAAAACCAACAGCGGTCGCTGGGTTCAGTGGAGCTATCGGGCGGTCGGTGCCCGGGGAAAATCGAAACCGGCCCTGGAGATTATGAACGGCCTCTACGCCGCTCTCGTTGAAGCCGGGGCGATCAGACTCCCCTCTTCCACAGAGAAAGCCAGGTGGAACACCAGACCCGAAATGGTTTACCGGGAGATTTCCCGGGCGGTCAAGCTCTATTCCGGGATGTCCGGCCCTGACGGAAAAAATCTTTCCCGGCGGAAAGGCGGTCAGAGAAGAACCGGTCTTGACGCGGAGAGCGACCGCCGCTTCAGGCTGTACAAGGACTGGGGCTGGTCCTGGCCGGACAATGTCCGGATTCTCTACCATGCCGGGGAAACCGGGGAAACGCTTATCCCTACAGGCTTGACCGCGGCCTTCCCCGGAGGGCATACCTTCTGGCTGGGGAAATATTTCCAGCGCCGGAAATCAGGGTATTCTTATGACCGGCAACTCTTGAGTGAGGGGAGGGCGCGTTTTTCCGACCAGCCGGTTCCCCGGCACGCCGAGCCTCGGGAAACCCCGGATAAGGAGTTGTCCGAGCTTTATCCGGCCAGGCAGAAACCCAAGGCGGAAAATCTGGCGGCTCCCGGTGATCCCCGTTTTCCCTATATCCTGACTACCTATGCGGTGGCCGAGCATTTCGGGGGGCAGACCAGGCAGCTGGTCCTGCTCGGTTCCCTGGTGCCGGATCTCTTTCTGGAGATCGGCCGTCACCTGGCCGGAGCGTTGAAGATAAAAACCGGGCAAACGGTCAAAATAGTCACCTTGAGAGGGGAGGTAAAGGCCAAAGCCCTGGTGACCGACCGGTTGCTTCCTTTAACGATAAACGGTAAACTGGTGCACCAGGTCGGTCTGCCTTATCACTGGGGATTCAAGGGAATCGTTACAGGGGATAGCGCCAACCGGCTGGTCAGCGATCTCACCGCCCCGGAAACCGGGATTCCCGAAAGCAAGGCTTTAGTGTGCAATGTCATTCCAATTAGTTGAAGAGATAGAGGCTTTTTTCCGGAAACACCCTCCCAGGGACCGGTTTATCAATATCCGCCGGCTTCCGGGACAGGGAGTGGTCATGGGGGTCTGCGCCGGAATTGCCGCGCACTATGGTTGGTCTGTCAATCCGGTAAGGTTTGCCACCTTGTTTGTCCTGGTAACGGTTTTCGGCTTTCTGTTCGGCGTTTTGGTTTACTTCGGCCTGGCCTATTTCATGCCGGTTGAATCCGGCTTATGAATACTGACCGTCCGGCGGTTTCCCCCAGACTGATTATCTTCTTTTATCTCCTTTCCGGGGTGGCCGGGCTGATTTACGAGGTGGTCTGGGTCCGGTTGTTCCACCTGATCTTCGGGGTCACCCACCAGGCGGCGGCGCTGGTGCTGGCGGTTTACATGGGATCCATGGCCCTGGGCGGCTGGTGGGGAGGGAAAAGAGTTCCTTTCTTCTCTCTTTCCCCGTTGCGTCTTTATGCGGTCACCGAAATCCTGATCGGCCTGTACACGATTGCCGTTCCCTTTCTTTTCCGGTGGATGGAAGGCCTCTACCCCCTCGTCTATCGGTTAAGCGGCCATTCATCAGCCCTTACCGCCCTGAGTCAGATCCTGGGCCCGGCTTTTCTGATCGGCCTCCCCTCCTTTGGCATGGGGGTAACCTTTCCCGTTCTGGTTACCCAACTTACGGGCCAGGAAAGCGACCGGGCCTCTTATCATCGTATCGTGGGCTATCTGTTTTCCGGTAATCTCCTGGGAGCGGCGGCCGGGTGTCTGCTGGCCGGTTTTTTTCTGGTTCCCTCTCTGGGATTGACTGGAACCAATTATCTGGCGGTGGCTTTCAGTCTGGGAACCGGCGTTCTGGCCTGGTTTCTTTCCGGGCCGCAAGAGTCTGCCGGTTTCAGTTTGGAAGTCGACCAATACATTGACAACCGGTGGTTTCGGCGCTGGTTCGGGATCGTCTTGCTGCTCGTCGGAACGTTTTCTTTCGGCCTGCAAATCCTGTTTACCCGGCTGCTTTCCCTGATTGTCAATAATACCTGCTATGCCTTTTCCAGTGTGCTGGGGGTTTTCCTGGGGGGATTGTTTCTCGGGGGAGCGGTCGGCGCCCGCCTTGAATTCCGGTATCAGCGGCTGGCCTGGGGCCTGATCTGGGGAGCGGTCGGGTTATATTCCCTGCTGGTGATTCCCCTGGGAAAACCGGTTGCCCGGGCGTACCTGGACGCCTATTTCCTGCTGATAGCAAAATCGGCCGCGGTTCCCTGGGGTTTGTTGTTTCTGGTGGCGGCGGCGGTGCTGCTGGTTCCCGCCTTCCTGGTCGGGCTGTCCTATCCCCTGGGGTTTTCTCTCTATTATTCGGGAAGATCCGTTTCTTCCTCCACCGGCGCGGCTTACGCCTTCAATACCGCCGGCGCGGTCGGGGGAACCCTGGCCGTCGGTTTCTGGCTGCTTCCCCGTCTGGGAACCCAGGGCACTTTACTTGTTGTTGTTCTGGGCTGCCTGCTGGTGGGGGTTGTCATGGCGGTTTCCGAGGAGCGTCTGTCCGGGAGAGAAAAAACGGCCTGGGCGGCCGGGCTGGTTTTCCTGTTCGTCCTGGCCAGCCCTGCCGCTCACTATGACCTGACCTTTAAAGAGCTGGTTTCGGAAAAAACGCTCTTTTCCCGGGAGGACGCCTCCGGCCTGGTCGAGGTGTTTCAGCGGGATCAGGGGGTGAAGGTTTTGATCTCCAACCGTCAGCAGCAGGAGGGGGATACCAGTTTTTTTTCTCTGGTCAGCCAGAGAAGACAGGGATATCTGCCGCTTCTGCTGCACCCGCACCCCGAATCGGCCCTGCTGATCGGGCTGGGAACCGGTATCAGTCACGCCGCTTATGTTATTTATCCGCTTAAAGAAATTACCTGTGTGGAGCTTTCTCCGGCAGTGGTGGAGGCCAGCCGTTTTTTCCCCCCCTATAACCGGAATTTTATCCATCGGGAGCAGGTAAGCCTGAAGATCGAAGACGGCCGGAATTTTTTGATGGTCACTGACCGGAATTTCGACCTGATTGTGGGCGATCTTTTTTCCCCGTACCGCCCCGGGGTGGGGAACCTGTATTCAGTGGAGCATTTTCAGAACTGCCGGAAGCACCTTAATCCCGGAGGAATCATGTGTCAGTGGCTTCCTCCCCATCAGCTTTCGCCCTCCGCGCTCAAGTCGATTATCAAATCATTCGCGTCCGCTTTTCCGGAAGGCTCCCTCTGGCTGACCCGCCAGTCGCTGGCCTTGATCGGCGGCGGCCGTAAAATAACCGTGGATTACGCAAAACTGAAAACAAGAATGCGGCTTTCGGCGGTAAGCCGTGATCTCGCTGATTACCGGTTATTCAGCCCGGAGGAGTTTCTTTCCCTGTATATCGGAGAAATTAAAGGCTTTTCCCGCTACCTGGAAAACGCTCCTTTCAATACCGACGACCGGCCTTTTGTCGAGTTCGAGACCCCCAGGTACCTCCACCTGCTTGAGGGCGGGGAACTGTATTACCGCAACCTGGTAGAACTGCTTCCCCTAATGGTTCCTTTCGAGGGTTTTTCCCCGGTGAACCAGGCGGCGCTTACTTCGGTGAGAAACGCCTTTCAAGCCCGCCGGCTGGCCAGCCGGAAGCGTCTCTCCCGCTGGCGGGAGAGACGGTAGAAGTTTCGTTTGAATTTATTATCCGCCGGTGATAACATTAACGGTATAAAATGGGGATTTTAGGGTCGTGTCTGTTGCGGTTTTGCATTTATCCACCCAAAGGTTTCCTTTAACCGGGGGGATTACCGAGGTTTTGTCGAACCTCCTGCCGGGCTTGGCCGGCTGCGGATACCGGATGTTTCTGGCAACGGAGTTTTTTCCGGGAGAAACTCCCTCAATGAACCGGTATGAATCGGTTCCCTTGAAAAAACTGCCTTCCTACGCGATGGTGGAAAACGACAGGCTTGGTTATGAACGCCTGCTGGACTTGAATCTGAGGGTTCTACAGGCCAGGTTCAAATATAGCGTAATCCATGCTCATTGGGCCTATATGGCCGGTTATGCCGCTGTGTTATTCGGTAAGCGGAAAGGGGTTCCGGTAGTCATAAGCTGTCACGGGTTGGACCTTGCCGTTAACCGGGAGTTGGAAGGGGATATCCGGGAAAAGACAGAGCTGGCCTTGCGCCAGGCTGAGGCGGTGATTGTGCCCAGTAAAGGGCTTTATCGGCTGGCCCGGCAGATAAGGGGAAGCGATGACGGCTTGCATTTAATCCCCCATGGTGTCCGGCGGCCCGGTGACCAACTGCCGGTGTCCGGGGTTGGGGGAAACCCGGTCAAGAAGCCTTATATCCTGGCGGTCGGTCATTTTGACCGGGTCAAGGGCTTTGATCTGCTTATAAAGGCCTTTGAGCTGATCGCGGACGAGATTGAACCGGTTAAACTGGTCGTGGTGAGCGGAACCGGCCGGGGGGTTCATGACATCTTCGGCTTTTCTCTGGCCGACCGGTTGAAGGGGAGGGTGATTTTCCAGCACCGGCGTTCGCATGAACGTATCCTGGAATTGATAAAAAGAGCCGAATTATTGGCGCTGCCCTCCCGGGAAGAGGGCTTTGGAATAGTTGTTTTAGAGGCGATGGCCGCCGGAACGGCGGTAGTGGCTTTTAATGTCGGAGTGGCGGCTGATATTATTTGTGATGGACAGAACGGCCTGTTGGTGGAAAAACAGGATTACCGTCAATTGGCCAGGGCTATCAAAAGAGTGCTGAATGATGCAAAACTGGCCGGGTATTTAGCTGATAATGCTTTGGAAACGGTAAAGCGATACGGTTGGTCAACGGTTATTCCTCAGTATAACAGGGTTTATCAAGGAATTATGAATAAACCGGGGGAGAAGGATTATGCGGATTTTTAAAACAGCTTTTGGGGTAATGATGGTCGTTTGTTTGGTTTCTGCGCCTCCCGCCTTTGGCAAAACCGAACCGGTGGCAAAGAAAAAAAAAGAGAAACAGCCGGAAAGTACGCCGGAACACCCGGGAACACATCACCAGAAAGTCTCTCCCTTTTCTTCTCCCTGGGCCGTTTCGGAAGGGAAAAACGCTCCCATTTACGTTCCCCCCTGGGTTCAGCAGCAAAGAAACGGTAAAAGCTCTGCTGATTCCTCCGGTCAAACAGGCGGTTTTGTCCCTCCCTGGATGATGAACCAGCAGAAAGGTTCCGACAGTTCGACCAGCGGCAACGCCCAGCAGCCCGGCAATTTTGTTCCCCCCTGGCTGGCGAACCAGCAAAAGGATTCGGGCGACTCGACCGGCGGCAACGCCAAAAAGTCGGCCGGTTTCACCCCTCCCTGGATGATGAACCAACAAAAAGGTTCGGATAGTTCGACCAGCGGCAACGCTCAGCAGCCCGGCAACTTTGTTCCCCCCTGGCTGGCGAACCAGCAAAAGGATTCGGGCGACTCGACCGGCGGCAACGCCAAAAAGTCGGCCGGTTTCACCCCTCCCTGGATGATGAACC
>JBHHXV010000007.1:0-22629 GCA_046757225.1 bacterium | reverse complement strand
AAAACCTCCCGCTGGTCAAGGTAAATATCAGCACCAACGCCGACCGGCTTGATCCGGAAATATCAAGGCATATTATCGCCAGTGAGTTGGTGAGTACCCTGAATATCGATCTGGACGGAATCAACAGAGAGACCGCCGAAAGAATCAGACCAGGCACCGATTTTTCCAAGGTAATGAATAATATCCATAGTCTGCTGGAGATAAAACACGGCCAGTCTTCTCCCAGGGTTAGTATTACCATCATTAAAATGAAGGATAACAGAGCCGAAATAGACGATTTTATCGATTATTGGCGGAACAAGGTCGATCAGGTGGAAATAAACAGTTACAACACCTGGATGGGAAAGGTGTCCGACCGGGGCATGGAAAAAAACAATCATGGACTGAAACGGTTCGACTTTCCCTGCGAACACCCCTGGAACGAACTGGTGATTGCTTCGGATGGCCGCTCCAGCCTCTGCTGCCTGGATTTCGACTGCCAGACGGTGGTGGGAGACGCCAACAAGGACAGTTTAACCGAAATCTGGACCGGTCCGAAAATAGACTTTTATCGAAAAAAACTCCTGAAAAACGATTATCGCGATATTATCTGCGAACACTGCAACGCTTATATCTTTCAGGAAGATTCCTTCTGGCGGTCGATTTTCCTTTAACCGAAATTGTAAAGCCTCAGTTTTTCCGCCCAGCGGAGCAGGAGGTCTTTCTTTAGATCCTGATGGCCGGGCTGCTTTAAGCCGGGGTCTGTTCTGAGAGTCGCCCGGGCGTCGGCGCGGGCCAGCTCCAGCCAGCGGATATCCCGCAGAATATTGGCGATCCTGAAATTGGGCAGCCCGGCCTGACGGGTTCCCAGGAAATCACCCGGCCCCCTGAGCTGCAGATCCACTTCCGCCAGTTTGAAGCCGTCCGAGTATTTGACCATCGCTTTTAACCGGGTGCGGGCCGCCTCGGAGATCGGCTGATAGGCTCCCAGAAAACAATAACTTTCCCGTTCCCCCCGGCCGATCCGCCCCCGGAGCTGGTGCATCTGGGCCAGGCCGAAGCGTTCGGCGTGCTCGATCAGCATGACGGTCGCTTCCGGGATATCGATTCCCACCTCGATTACGGTGGTGGCCACCACCATATCCAGTTCTCCGGAGCGCAGCCGCTTCATAACCTCCTCTTTTTCCTCCCGCTTCAACCGGCCGTGAATCAATCCCACCTGATGACCGGGAAAGAGTTCTTCCATTTTTTTCCAGGTGTCGGTGGCGTTCTGCAGATCCTGTGTCTCTGATTCCTCCACCAGCGGGCAGACCAGGAACACCTTGCCCCCCTTGTCCATCTCCGATTTCATAAACCGTAAGAGTTGAGCCCGGTGACTCTCCAGGATTAATTTAGTAATAACCGGCCGGCGGCCGGGAGGAAGCTCGTTTATCACCGATAAGGAAAGGTCTCCGTAAACGGTCAAGGCCAGGGAACGGGGAATGGGGGTGGCGGTCATTACCAGCAGGTCGGGCTGCTGTCCCTTTTCATGGATCATCGCCCGCTGAAGCACCCCGAACCGGTGCTGCTCATCGATGATAATCAAGCCCAGCCTGGCGAACTTTACGGTTTTCTGAATAACCGCGTGGGTGCCGATTACCACCTGGGTTTCCCCGGAAGCGATTTTCTCCAGTACCTCCCTTTTCGCTTTGGTTTTCTGGCCGCCGACTAACAGCGAGTGGTTCAGGCCGGCCTGATCCAGAAACTGCCGAATAGACCGGCAATGCTGGCTGGCCAGGATTTCCGTAGGGACCATGATTGACACCTGACAGCCGTTTTCCACGGCTGTCAGGGCGGCCAGCAGGGCGACAACGGTTTTGCCGCTGCCCACGTCCCCCGGGCGCAGGCGGTACATCGATACCGGGGAGGCCATATCATCCAGAATCTCCCGTAAAACCCGGTTCTGGGACTGTGTCAGGTGAAAGGGGAGGCGCAAGTTCCGGGCTATCGAATGATTTACGGTAAAAGCGATTCCCGGCGACCGGTCATCCTCCCGCTTCTTTTTATAATTGATACCCAGTTCCAGGAGAAAGAACTCTTCATAAGCGAGCCGGCAGTGAGCCGGGGTGCTCCAGTTCCGCAGGCTTTCCAGGTCGGCGTTTTTATCAGGGAAATGAACAGCTCTCAAGGATTCGGTTAAATCGGGAAAGCCGTATCTCTTTCTGATCTCTTCCGGCAGGGGGTCGGTTAATTGATGAAGGCAGATGTTGACGGCCTGGTGGATAATCTCTTGAATGGCTGTTTGGCTGAGCCCGGCTGTTCCGGGGTATATAGGGAGAAAGCCACCCGCTCTTTCTTCTGAGTCTTCGATGAATCGATGCTCGGGATGAGTGAGAGATAACGCCCCTCCCTTGAACCAATCCTGTTCGGCTATCCCGCTGACCAAGACCCGCCTGCCCTTCTGGAAATTTTCTTGAAAGTATTTCCGGTGCAGGCGGAACCATTTGATCATGAGCTGGCCGGTGCCGTCCGAAATCACGGCGTGATATATCTTCATTCCCTTTTTGGCGGTGGTCTTGATTTCGGTGGCGGTAATTTCACCGGTTACCGTGATCCGCTCTCCTGCTTCGGCTTGAGAAAGGGGGCCGGTCAGCCGCCGGTCTTCATAGGTTCGGGGAATAGTAAACGTGGCGTCTTCCAGGGTCTTTATCCCCAGCTTTTCCAGCAGCTTGGCCCGGTAAGGGCCGACCCCCCTGATGAATTTTACCGGCGCCTGTAAATCCGCTCTCATAAAAATTTAGTTGAACAACTACTAAATCTATACTAATAAATACTAAAATTAGTATTTATTGCTTGACAATCAATTTATATCACACTATAAAGATATACATTATTCTTAACCTTAAAGCAAACAGGCTTGATTTTTATGAAAATCCCGGAAAAAGCTCCTCAAGGTTCCGCTAAACTGGAGTCTATTTCACTGTTTACTTCAGGTAAATTAAATGATTTTCTTTCAGAAGCCAACCGGGAATATCTCTATTGGGATAAAGTGAAATACCGGAAGATTACTGAAGGAGTGAACATTAAAGACGCCTGGTATTGTTTAAAGCTTAGTCGTAAATTAGTATCAAAGCCGGTAGGGTTGAAAGATCGAGACGGTAAACCGTTTACTTTCTGGAATACCGATCGTTTTTTACAATATCTTTCCGACATCGATAAATACGCGGCCGGACAAATTCTTTCCGAAGAATTCATTACTTCAAAACTTTTCATGACGGGCCATCCGTCACCCCCTAGTGATGAAAAGAGCCGGTTTCCACCCAAGACAAGGGAAACTCCACTCCGGTATTTTCACGGCAAAGGCAAGGATTTGTATATAAGAAACTCATTAATGGAAGAATCGATCGCCTCGTCCGTTTTGGAAGGGGCGGTTTCCACCCGGAAGGCAGCCAAACAGATGCTTAAAAGCGGCCGGAAGCCTCGCGACCACAGCGAAAGAATGATCGCCAACAATTACCGCACTGTCCTGATGGTTAAAGAGCTGAGCGGAAAACCGCTTTCAGTGGAGTTGTTGAACCGGTTACATGCCTCTATGACCGAGGACACCCTGGAAAACCGGTCTGATTCCGGAAAAGTCCGGGCAACCGGCGATGAGGTCGATGTCGTCGATGAACAGGGTACCCTGCTGCACACCGGAATACCGGCCGAACAGTTACCGGAACACCTGGACCGGTTATGCCGTTTTGCCAACCAACAGGAAGAGGATATCTATATCCACCCGGTAATAAAGGCGATCATGCTGCATTTCGCTCTGGCCTATATCCATCCTTATATGGATGGAAACGGCCGCTGCGCCCGGGCCTTGTTTTATTGGTATTTATTGTCCAAAGAATATTGGCTGATCGAATATCTTTCAATTTCCCGGATGTTTTTGAAGGCCCGCTCCCGATATCATCGGGCTTTTCTGTACACCGAAATGGATGGAGGCGATCTCAATTACTTTATCCATTACCATCTGGAAATGGTTATTCAGGCGATCGATCAAGTGACAGATCATATAAAACGTAAGCAAAAAGAAATACAAAAACTTACTTTCACCGGTCTTAACTATCGTCAACAGGATATTTTACGGTATGCTGTGAGAAAACCGGAAACCCGTTTTACCATCTATACCCATCAAGTTCATCACGGGGTTGTTTATCAGACCGCCCGTACTGATCTGCTGGATCTGGTCGACCGGGGATATCTGCGGCAATTAAAGATCGGGAGGGCTTTTTATTTCGAAGCGGTCTTTGATTTAGCCCGAATAATTCGGGAATCATAACCAAGCAATCGTTATCTTGTTGAAATCA
Organism: bacterium; assembly: GCA_046757225.1. Classification (GTDB taxonomy): domain Bacteria; phylum SZUA-182; class SZUA-182; order JBHHXV01; family JBHHXV01; genus JBHHXV01. The sequence goes on along the minus strand of JBHHXV010000007.1, from coordinate 18,319 downwards.
GAAATGGTTTATCAGTTTCCATTAAAACTTTTTCCGGTAAACAAACTCTTTTCGGACGTTGGTTTTCTCCCTTTATCGATAAGGGGTCTGGCTCATGACACTTAAATTTATAAATAGACCGGGTTAGCAGAAAGGTTAAAATTGTAGATTTTTAACCGGAAAAATATGGTAGACTGACTTCCTTATTCTACTACCGATTATCAGGAACGCCAAATTTCCAGGGAAACCGCCTTGAGCAAGAAAAAGGAAATCACCGATTATTCGGTTTACAAGCGGCTGCTTCCGTATGTAGCCCCTCATAAAACGTCTATAATCGTTGCCATCGTGCTGGCTTCCGTCGTTTCAGTGGCCACCGGCGCCATCGCCTGGATCGTGAAACCGGTGATGGATCAACTGTTTGTGCAGAAGGACTGGCATATGCTTAACATTCTGCCCTTCGCCCTGGTGCTGATTTTCCTGATAAAGGGACTGGGCCGGTTCTACCAGTCATATCTGATGCGGAGACTGGGGGAGACGATCATTACCCAGCTGCGGGATGAGCTCTACGATCATCTGCTGGATATGTCGCTGGGATATTACCAGAGGATTCACTCGGCGGTGCTCATGTCCAGAATCACTAATGACGTGAACCTGCTGGCGGATATCTCCTCCCGGGTGATCGCTGACTTCTTCCGCCAGGTTTTCACCCTGGTCGTTCTTTTGGGGGTGGTCTTTTATCATAACTGGAGACTGGCCTTGATCTATTGCGTGGTTACTCCGCTGGTGGTGGTCCCGATTACCATCATCGGCAAGAAACTGCGCCGGATAAGCAAGGAAAACCAGAAGAAAATAGCCCATTTAAATACCATTCTTATGGAAACCTTTGTGGGAACCAAGATTGTCAAAGCCTTTACCATGGAGGGGTACCGCAAAGAGCGTTTTTCCGGGGAGAACCACAAGCTCTATAAAATCAACATGCGGGGGATCGTGGCCTATGAGCTTCTTTCTCCCATGATGGAATCGATGGGAGCGGTCGGCATGGGCCTGGTTATCTATTTCGGCGGACGGGAGGTCATCATGGGGCATACCTCTCCCGGAACATTCTTCTCGTTTCTGGCGGCTTTAGGGATGTTATACGCCCCTTTACGGAAACTCAGCAAGATGCACGGGGTGGTCCAGAAATCGCTGGCCGCCGCCGAACGGGTATTCGAGGTACTGGATGAAAAAAATGAGATAGTTGACCGGAAAGAAGCGATTCCTCTGGAAAGACTGGAGGATTCCATTGTTTTTAACAACGTTACCTTCAGTTATGACGGTGAGAGCGATGTTCTAAAGGATATCAATCTAAGCACCAGACTGGGTGAATCGATCGCCCTGGTAGGTTTGAGCGGGGGGGGGAAGAGCACCCTGGTGGATCTGATCGCCCGGTTTTATGAAGTGAACCAGGGAACCATCACTCTTGACCAGGTCGATATCCGGGATTATCAAGTAAAGTCTCTGAGAGAGTCTATCGCCATCGTTACCCAGGAAGCGGTTCTGTTTAATGATACGATTATGAATAATATCGCTTACGGCCGGGAGAACCCGGACCGGCAGGAGGTGATCAAAGCGGCCAGGATGGCGTATGCCCATGATTTTATCAATGCCCTGCCGGATGGATACGAAACCATGATCCAGGAGCGGGGAACCAATTTTTCCGGAGGCCAGCGGAAACGGATCACCCTGGCCCGGGCTTTTTACAAAAACGCCGACATTCTCATCCTGGACGAAGCCAGCTCCGAGCTGGATTCGGAATCGGAAGAGCTGGTCAAGCAGGCCCTGGAAAAGCTGCTGGAAGGAAAAACCGCCTTTATCGTGGCCCACCGGCTTTCCACCATCATGCACTGTGACCAGATTCTGGTGATAGAAAAGGGGCGAATCACCGAACGGGGTACTCATCAGGAACTCCTGGAACAGAGAGGGGTTTACCGGAAACTATGCAGCCTCCAGTTTATTGATGTAGAAAGCGATTCGCTTAAAAAACCCGCTGAACCCGAATAATTCGGGAATCATAGCAAAGCAGATGATATGTTGTTGAAAATAGTTACTTTTTGTCAGTTTCCCTTCAACTTGTTTTGCCAACGAATTTTGTGGGGACGTTGGCATGAAGCCTTTTCCGATATAGGTCTGGCAAAAGTGGCTCAACTTTATGAATAGTCCAGGTGAAAAAGAAAATACCAGGGAATAAGAAAACTCTATTTTCATCAGTTCTGGAAAAAATCATCCAGGGCTTTGCAGAAGTCGTTGAAACGCTCCAGGTAGGAATAATGACCGGCTCCTTCAAAGATCACCAGCCGGGAATCGGGGATCTGTTCCTTCATGGTCCGGCCGTCGGACAGAGGTGTGGCGCTATCTTCCGATCCCCAGATCAGCAGGGTGGGGGGTTTATCTTCGGGAGCAGGTCCCGTAAATCCTCGTTTACCACCTTTACCAGGGTTTTGCGCAGGGCGCCGGATTGACGGTAATCCTGGGAGCCGAACAGCTTATGCCATCTTTTCAACCCTCTTCCGCCCAGGGAACCCCATGGCTTCAAGAGGGTCTTACCCAATTTATAAGCGTATACCTTCAGGTAATAGGCAAGGGTTCGTTTCGGTTTGATTCCGGCGCTGTCGACCAGTACCAGCTTTTTAATAAGCTGCGGCTCTTCGGCGCCCAGGCAGATACCGATCCGGCCGCCGAAAGAATGTCCTATTATATAGACAGGCGCCAGGTCGAGCCGGCTGATAAACCGGGAAACCAGTCTTTGATAATCATGAGTTCCCCAGGGTTTGTCCGGAAGACCGCTCCGGCCGAAACCGGGAAGATCGAGGCCGTACGCCTGGAACTTCCCGCCCAACTGCTCGATCAGCGGACGGACGGAATCGATGTCGCCTCCCCAGCCATGGAGCACTAATACCGGTTCCCCCTTTCCCAGCACCTCGTACCAGAGATCCAACCCGTCTATTTCTATAATCACCGGCTAATGCTCCACTACTCCGGCCAGATCGGCAATACCGCTGCCGGAGACAACGTTTCCCTTGACCACCATCTTTACCCTTCTGCCGAAAACAATCCCGTATTGCTCACTGTTCCTGATGGTGTTATTCACAATCAATCCATCAGACCGGCTTACGGAAATCCCATGGGTGCCGCTGTTGGTTATTCGGTTTCCCCTGACTTTCACCGAACGGTTTTTATTAAGATATATGCCCGGTTGATAACTGTTCCTGATTATATTCCGCTCCACGACCGCCACTGATTCCTCTATGGCCAGATTCGATCTCTGGCTGTTCATGAGGGTGTTCTTATATAAATAGGCTTCCGACCCTTTGATTACCGAGAGGTTGGGGTTATCGGCCAAACCGTTCTTATTGATATAATTATTTTCCAGGTCGATTCCCAAGGACTCTTTGGTAACCGTTATGCCGGGGCGTTGATTGCTTTCTATCCGGTTGCCGGCAATCTTTATTTTCCGGCAGTTCTGCACCCTGATACCCACCCCTCCCACGGCCAGGCCGAAAAACTCTTTAATAACCTCCCAGAAACCGCTTAAACCGTTATTATAAATGTTATTATCCCTTACCACCGAATTAGAGACGCTTTCCATGCCGATTCCCGACATCCAGTTATTTTGCACCAGGTTTGATCTCACCACGAAGTATTGCCCTTTTAAGATACCGATTCCCACCTTTGTATTATTTTCCAGGGTGTTGCCTGCAATCTCTCCGGATCCTTCCTTTACCCCGATCCCGCAATTCTCATTTTCTTGGCTGGTATTGTTTTTTATCAGGATCACCGAATCTTTCCGGACGCTGATCCCTGAGGCGAAATTCCGGTAAACCAGATTGTCTTCCACTAACACCTCTTTTTCTTCGGCTCCCACTCCTTCCAGGCCGATTCCGGCCCGGTGATCCTTTTCTTTTGATTGGCCGTTCGCATACACCTCGTTTCCGATTATCCTGGGAAGAACAGGCCGGTTTACCGGAAATTTTCCCATCGGTTTTCCCTTTCGGCATCCTATCCCGCTCCAGTCGTTTTCATAGACCAGGTTTTTTTTGATATAAGGGGATGACCCGTATTGAACACCGATACCCACCCCCGGATAACTGTCGCGGGATTCATTCCGGAAAACCTCGTTTCGCAGAATAACCGCTTTTGAGTAATATTTACAATGAATTCCTCCAAACAGGTTTTCATAAATCACATTGTCGTGTATCAAAGGAATTGATTCATGAATCACATTCTCAAACCGGTAATCCTGCAGAATTATTGCTTTGTTATGATTTCCGAACACAGCGTAAGAGCCTATGGCCGCCGCGGCATTGTCATAGATGATATTATTCCTGATGACCGGAGAAGCCCCCCCGCATTCAAGAACATGAGGGTGGTTCGGTATTTCAGTAGAAATCAGAGGCATGCCGGTAACGGTAAAACCGTCCAGGACGGTTTTGGAAGAAATACCGGGAGGAAAAGTAACCATAGGTCTGGCAGCGGTTCCCCAGGGAAAACCGTCTCCATCCAGGATGGTCCGTTTCGCCCTTTTCAGTACCGGCTCATGCCCCGGTCCGCTGACCAGCTCGTTTCCGTCTTCTCCGGCATAACTGATCAAGAGGATTCCTTCTTTCATTATCAGCTGTTCGTTGTACTTGCCCGGAAAAACCTCTATCGCGTACCCGGGTTCAGCCGCATTAAGAGCTTTCTGAATGGTGGGGTAATCCTGAGGAACCCTGATATGCCCGGAAAAGAGAGAGAGATCCGTCTTATCCGTGACCTCTTTTCTCATTTTTACAGGAGAGATTACCGTTGAAGTGCATCCATAAAAAACGAAAATAAGTATGAAAGACCAAACCATCAATTAATATGAAAGCATTTTTTCTGTTTATTATCCAGTTAATTCAAACAATTATACCACAGGGGAATAAAACCGGCTGAATATTCTTCTTTAAATCGGGGTGAATCTTCTATAAAATCCAAGGGTGAATAATTTGCTGAGCTTGAATTTGCAAGAGGATCTCACATGGAAAAGGTATCGGTAATCATTCCCTGCTATAACGAATCTGAGACTTTAGGGGAGTTTTATAAAAGGATCTCGTCACTGGCCGAAGGTTTAAGTGGATATCAATTCGAGTTTATCTTCATTAACGACGGAAGCCAGGACGGTACCTGGGAAATCCTCAATAACCTGGCCGGCGGTGACAACAGAGTCAAGGTCCTGCATTTTGCCCACAACCGGGGGCATCAGATGGCGATTACCGCGGGGATGGACTTTGCCCGGGGCAACATAATCGTGACCATCGACGCCGATTTACAGGATCCGCCCGCTTTTATCAAGGATATGCTGGCCAAAATTAAAGAGGGATACGATGTCGTTCATGCTCAGCGGAGCGCCCGGGCCGGAGAGACCCGGTTCAAACTCTATACGGCCCGGTTTTTCTATTCTTTCATACGCAAATTTTCGGAGATTCCCCTGATAGAAAACAGCGGCGATTTCCGGGCCTTTACCCGGCCGGTTCTCAAGGCCGCCGGCAGTTTCCGGGAACCTCACCGCTTTCTCCGGGGTAATTTTGTTCTGTTCGGGTTTAAACAATGCACCATCACCTATGAACGGGATTCCCGCTTTGCCGGAAAAACCAAATATCCCCTCAAAAAAATGACCAAGTTCGCTATGGACGCCATTTTGAGCTTTTCCTCGGTTCCCCTTCAATTTGTGCTTTTACTGGCCTTTATCATGTGGAGCTTTACTTTAATTTATCTGGGAAAGGCGGTTTTCCTCCAGATCTTTTTTGACGCGAATACACCGGGGTGGACTTCCCTGATTGTCTTGATGTCCTTTTATACGGCCTTGATCCTTTTTTCTCTGGCCATTATCGGTTCTTATGTGGGCAGGATCTTCGAGCAGGGACAGAAGCGGCCCCTTTACTGGCTGAGCGACATCCGCAATATCGATATCGACGAAATCGTTTCCAATAGTGTGAATGAGCCGGTGGAGCTCTCCATCTCCAGTAATATTCTGAAGGCGAAAAAGAAATAATTATCCTGTATGATACTAGAATGTACGGTCGGGCTGACCGCTTACAACGAAGAGGCCAATATCGGAAAGCTGCTTACGGTTATGTTGCAGCAGAAACTGGTTTCCGTCCGGATCAAGGAGATCCTGGTGGTGGCCAGCGGATGTACGGACCGGACCGTGGAGATCGCCGGAGAATTTGAAAAGAAACATCCTTCGGTCAAGCTGCTTATCCAGGAAAAAAGGGAAGGGAAATCCTCGGCCATCAACCTGATTATCCGGGAAGCGGCAACCGATATTATCGTGATCGAAAGCGCGGATACCCTTCCCACCTCCAATACCGTAGAGAACCTGGTAACCCCCTTTGCCGACCCGGAGACCGGAATGACCGGCGCCCGTCCGATCCCCATCAACAGCATGGCCTCTTTCATGGGGTATTGCGCTAATTTTTTATGGAACATGCACCATAATCTGGCCCTGCGCTCCCCTAAACTGGGAGAGATGATCGCCTTCAGGAAGGTCTTTGAGAAGATCGACAGTTACAGCGCGGTGGACGAGGCCTCCATAGAAGCGGAAATAACCTCCCGGGGGTACAAAATCAAGTACGCCCGGTACGCGCTCGTTCATAATAAAGGGCCGGACACGGTGGCCGATTTTCTGAAGCAGAGGCGGAGAATCGCCTGCGGCCATTACCGGCTTCACCAGCAGGACGATTACGCCACTTCCACCATGAGCTCCTCTTTTGTGCTGCTGATTTTTTACGCCAAGATCGACTGGCATTTCAAACAGCTTAAAAAGCTGTTTTTCCGGAAACGCTATTCCCTGCTGGCCGGCTTTATTACCGCTCATTTTATCCGGGCGGTCTGGATTGTGGGGGCGATTCTTCTGGAGGTGCTGGGCCGGGCATTGGGATGGTATGATTATAATGTCCTGGGCAAGAATCCCTTTGTCTGGGATATCGCCGCTACCACCAAGAAATTAAAAGAGTAAGCGTTGCTGGAAATAATCCCCAAACTCCCGGCCTATCTTTTCTTTCGCCGGTTCGGCTTTCCCGGGCCTTTACCGCTCAGTTATACCATCAGCGTTACGTATCGCTGCAATTCCCGCTGCCTGACCTGCAATGTTTATGAGCGAAAAGCCCGGGAATTGACGGTTGACGAGTATGAGAAACTGTTCAAGTCCCTGGGCCGCGCGCCTTACTGGATTACCATCAGCGGGGGCGAGCCTTTTTTAAGAACCGATCTGGCGGATATCTGCGCCCGCCTTTACCGGATTTGTCACCCGGCCATCATCAACATTCCCACCAACGGGATCCTCTGCGACCGGATTCCCGAAATGGTCAAAGAAATTGCCGGAGCCTGCCCGGACAGCTCTTTGATAATCAATCTCTCCCTGGATGATGTCAGGGAGAGACATGATAAGATCAGAGGGGTTCCGGGGAATTTCGACAAGAGCATGAAAACCCTGGAAGCGATCAAAAAGATAAAGCCCGCCAACGTAACCGTGGGAATTCATACGGTGATATCCCGGTATAATGTCCGCCGGATACCGGAAATATATAAAGAGCTGTCGCGGCTGAAGCCCGATTCCTTTATCAGCGAGATCGCCGAAGAGCGGGAGGAACTGCTGACCATGGGGGCGGGCATTACTCCCGGTTATGACGAGTATGCCCCGGCCATAGATTTTCTCATGGACCGGATCAGGGAAACCAGGTTCAGGGGAATCAGTAAAATCACCCAGGCCTTTCGTCTGCAATACTATGAAATGGTAAAACAGTACCTGGTAAAAAAGCGGCAGATATTTCCCTGTTACGCCGCCTTTTTATCCACTCAGATAGCTCCGGACGGCGATGTCTGGCCCTGCTGTATCCGGGCCGATGTCATGGGAAACCTTCGAGCGCATGATTACGACTTTAAGCAGGTCTGGCTCAGCCCGGAAGCGGACCGGATCCGCCGGAGCGTCAAAAACCGGGAATGCGCCTGCCCCCTGGCCAATGCCGCTTACACCAATATGCTGTGCCGCTTTCCTTCCCTGTTTAAAGCCAGCCGGCATTTAATGGGGTTATAGCCCGGTTATGGCTGGAAAGAGCGAACCGTCTCCACGATAAGATTCTGCTCGTCCGTAGTCAGATCCGGGTATAAGGGCAGGGTGGCCAATCTTTTCCAGACCGCTTCGGCTACCGGGAGCGCTCGGCGGTATTCCTTATATGCGGAAAACAGGTGGTTTGGGTAGTAGTGCATCCCCACGGAAATCCCTTTAGACCCTAAGTAGTCGATAAACCGGTCTCTGGAGGGAATCTTGATAACATAGTTGTGCGTGGCGTTTTTTATCCCTTCCCCTGCCGGTGGGGTTTCCAGCCAGTCCAGGTCGGCGAACGCCTGGTTGTAAAAGTGCGCGATCCTTCTCCGCTTGTCGTTCAGGGCTTCCAGCTTAGCCAGTTGCACCAGGCCGATGACCGCCGGAATATCGTTCATATGCGCCTTGTATCCGAGCTCATCCACGTCATACTGCCAGGAATAGCTCCTGCTCCCTGCCCTTGAGAAAGTGTCTTTACTGATACCCAGCCATCTAAGCTTTCTGGCCCGGGAATCCAGTTCCTCATTTTTGAGCGTTAAGGCTCCCCCTTCTCCGCAGGCCAGATTTTTCACCGCGTGAAAAGAGAAACAACCGGCGTCACCTATGGTTCCCGCCTTCTGTCCCCGGTATTCGGAACCGCAGGCGTGGGCGCAGTCTTCCACCACTTTGAAGCCATGTTTCCGGGACAGCTCCATCAGCGGATTCATCCGGCAGGGGTGCCCTCCGAAATGAACCGCCACCACCGCCCTCGTCCGTGGAGTGATCAGCTTTTCCACTTCATTGATATCGACATTGAGGGTGGACTCTTCGATATCGGCGAACACCGGCACCGCCCGGTTGTACAAGATCGCGTGATTGGTGGAGACAAAGGTCAGGGGGGTGGTGATCACCTCGCCCCCTTCCACGTTCATCAGCTTGAAAGCCAGGTGAAGAGCGGCGGTTCCGGAGTTCAGGCCGACTGCCCGGCCGGTTCCCAGAAATCGGGCAAATTTCTGCTCGAATTCCCTGGTTTTCGGCCCCAGCCCTGCCCAGCCGGAGGCCAGCACCTGCCTGAGCGCTTCCAACTCCTCCTCTCCGTATGATGGTTTGAAGACCGGTATCATTTATTTCCTTTTCATTCCAGCGGCGACTTCCAGCAGCGCTTTTACAAAAATATCGAAAGTCCAGCGTGATTTCACGTCTTCCACCGCCTGTTTCCCTACCTTTTCCCTGGTTTTATCATCCAGTTTCAGCAGCAGCTCCCGTAAACCTTTCTCATCATAAGGGTCCACCAGGAAACCGTTCTTTCCCTGCTCTATATACTCGATAACCGAAATCGCTCTGGTGACGATGACGGTCTTACCAAGCGACATCCCCTCCAGCATAACCACCATGCCTACCGACCGGATAAGGTTATGAAGGGGGACTACCACCAGCTTCGCCCCGGCCAGCAGGTCAAGATACCGCATATAATCGATATTATAATACAGCTCGACATCCGGCGGAATCTCGATACCGTTCAGGCAGGCGGGGGAGGTTATGATTTTCAGTTTTAAACCGGTTCCTTTTACCGCCTTTATTAAGGTAGCATAATCCCGGCCCGAATTGCCAGCGCTTACGATGTAGTCTTCATGCTTTCCCAGGTATCTAACGGAAACCACATTGGTATGATAGGGCAGGGCGGTAAATCTTTCGATTCCGATTCTGAGGGCCTGGGCGTAAACCTTTCGTTCGTTTTCCGAAAACAGGATGATCCGGTCGATGCTCTCGAATATTCTCCGTTGCACCGAGCGTTTGATTTTCCACAGCCGGCCCGGTTGCTCGTCATCCAGCATGAAGTCAATCATCAGCTGCGGCTTCCGGCCGATAGGAAACAGACTCTGTAACAGAGCGAAAACCCGGCTTACCCGGAAATCCCCGGTGATGACCAAATCATACGCCCGCCTCTTTTTTAAGAGACGCCAGGCGGATAACCAGGGATGATTATCCAGTTCGATAAGAAATTTTTCAACTCTTAAAGGGAGGCCGGGAAGATTGGACAGTTTTCTCAAGCGGGAGGACTGGTCGAAGATATTATCGGTCCGCTCCTGCCAGAGAGGAGACTGGCAATCGGCGATCCGGTATTCGGTCAGGATTTTCATAAATTACCTGCGGCCGAAAAGTATAATTTCCGGTAAGAGCTGACCATTTCTTCCAGAGAATACAATTCCTGCTGGCGCTTTTTCCCGGCCTGCCCCATCTGTATGGATAAGCGCCGGTCTTTCAGCAGCCGCAGCAGGGCGGAAGCTATTTCCCCGGGATTCTCAGGAGAAACCAGGAGACCGGTCTCTCCCTCTTTTACCACCTCGAGGTTTCCGGCCACCCGGCTGGCCACCACCGCCTTTGCGGCCGCCATCGCTTCCAGCAGGGTAATGGACGTTCCTTCGTAGAATGAACACAAGGTCACTATATCAACTGCCGCCAGCAGTTCCGGCACATCATGGCGGACCCCGGTGAAGGCGATTCCTGGAATAGACTCGGATAACCGTTTGAGCTCGCTCTCCATCGGGCCGCCGCCGATAACCAGAAGAACGGCTTCCGGCAGTTGTTCGGTCACCGTTTTCCAGGCCTCGAACAGCTTGGCGTGGTTCTTATAATCGCATAACCGGGCGACAATGGCCGCCACCGGAGCTTCTTCGCTGATACCTAATTCTTTCCTTTTGGCTATAGAGTCGAATTTACGGTCAAGAGGGGTGGTATCGATTCCGTTAAGCAGCACCCGGATACGCTCTGCCGGGATTTTCTCCAACTCGGTCAAACTTTTTTTCACTGACTGGGAAACAGCGATCACCTCTTTAATAAAGGGAACTACCAATTTATTCACGATCACCCGTTTAGGCCGGACGAGATCCGGGACCTCCCGTCCGTGCTCGGTAAATATTATGCGCCGGTTCCCGGCCAGCAGGCTTCCGATCGACCCGTAAAAAAAAGAGGTATATTGATGAAGATGAACGATCTCTATCCTTTCTTTCCTGATTATTTCTCTTATCCGAAAGAAGAGGGAATAATCAAGCCCCGGTTTCCGGTCGAGAAAGTAAAAGGGGATTCCCTGCTTTTTCAGTTGTTCGCCCAGGCAGCCGATGCCGTCCAGGCTGGCCGCCACCGGCTGTATCTCATCGGAAGCCAGGGCGTTGATCAGGCTGTGACAAACCGAAGCCGCCCCCCCCTCGGAAAAATCATCCGCTATAAATAATATTTTCATGAAAACCGGGGTCTGGAATTAATCTGTGGGAAAGTATCAAGGGGGGGCTGGCGGACGGCAACTCGCATTCCCGTTTTAAGTTTGATTGGCCTCACCCGCTTTGGTTACCGCGTATCTGGTGCAGACCGGGCCGACCACTTCGGTGATGAGGGTGGTAAACAGTAGGGTGTTTATAACCCACAGGCCCAGCTGCCTTCCCGCCTCTCCATAGAGAGACGCCGGAAAATCATGGCGCACGATGATGGCCAGACCGACCGCCACCCCGATTTGAGACAGCAGACCCAGGCCCAGGTATTTACGTACCGTTTCCGGCACCTGGGAAATTTTTCCCCCGTAACCGGCTCCCAGAATCTTCCCGGCAAAGCGCATCACCAGGTAAATCAAGCCCAGCCAGCCGATCTGGGTGATCAGGCCGACCTGCAGCCGGGAGCCGGCCAGGACAAAAAACATACAGTAAATCGGCGGGGTAATCAGATTTATCTGATCAAAGATCCGCTGGCTGACCCGGGTCATTAAATTAACCAGGGCGGTTCCCAGGGCGATATTGGTTAACAGCGGCGAAAAATGAAAGATCTTGGCCAGACCGGAATTGATCAGAATCGCTCCCACAATGAGCACCAGAATTTCTCCCGGCTGTTTCAGCCGCTTGGCCGCCGGTACCACCAGCATACCCACCAGCACCCCCAGACCGATAGCGCCGATGATCTCAATAAGGGGATACATCACCATTTCCTTAAAAGACACTTCAGTTCCGGGATGGAGAAGAACTTTAGAGATAGAGGAGGCGAAACCGTACAGTATCAGGGCGATGGCATCATCAATCGCTACCACCGTGAGCAGGGTGGAGGTTAAGACCCCCTTGGCCCGGGTCTCCCGGAGCACCATCATGGTGGCCGCCGGCGCGGTGGCGGAGGCTACCGCGCCCAGTATCAGGGCCATATGGAGCTGGAAGGTGTAGAGATAGACGGCGACCCCTACGAAGACGAAGGCGCCCAGGCATTCAAAGATGGTAATGGTAAAGACCCCGCGTCCCAGTTTCTTCAGGGATTTCCATTCCATTTCCGAGCCGATCACGAAGGCGATAAAACTCAGGGCCAGCTCACTGACGATATCAACGTGATCCAGCATGGCCGGGCTGAATAAGCCCAGGGCCGAAGAACCGAGAAACACCCCGGCAATCACATAGCCGGCCACCGCCGGTACCTTGAACCGGTTTACCAGCTTTCCGAGAGCCAGTCCGGCCAGAGCGGCCAAACCCACCACCACCAGGCTGTTAAACAAAGTTCCCTCCATAACCGAATCCTATGGTTTCAAAAAGAAAGCCCCTTTGAGGAGAGCCCTTTAACCATGGTTACGGGAAGAACAAACAGCAGGCCGGTACCCGGGGTGTCCAGGTCGATAATATCCTTGAGCAGCTCAATAAAGGTATTGAGTTGCTCATCATCCTTTACTACGGTGAAGATGGTTTTATTATAAGGACTGGTGGAAAGTTTTCCGGTCATGGCCTGTCTCAGGCTGGCGAAGATCGGGACATCGGTGGCCAGTACCCGTCCCATTCCGGAACTGTTGATGATAGTCGCTCCGGTGATGTCAGCCTCAACAAAGGCGGTCAGGACATCATCGAGGTATTCCTCTTTATTCAACACTAAAAACAGGATTTGGGACATACCGGGCTCCCTAAAATTTAAACCGCATGAAAAATTTATCGTGAAAAAAGGCTATCATTTAGCCAAATTAATGTCAAGTAGTCAGCTTTTTCCAGGATATCCTAATGTTTTCTTTTTCTTTTTTTCCTGACCGTGGAGGGCACTTTCTTTTTATCTTTGGCTTTCAAGGACGGGAGATCATCCGGTCTGTCTGCAACATCAGGGCTGGTTTTCTTTTCCGCCGGTTTTGGCTTGGCAGCTCTTTTATTCTCTTTCCCGGCTGATAATTTTTCTTTCACCGCTTTGGCGCTGGCTTTTTCTTCCCGTTTCAGAGAGTATTTATGCCAGTAATTGACAATCGGGCTGGCCACGAAAACGGACGAATAAGTACCGATCACCACCCCAATGGTCAAAGCAAAGGCGAAATCGAAGATTACCCCGCCGCCGAAGGACATAAGAATTACCGTGACGATCAAGGTGGTCAGCGAGGTCAGAACCGTCCGGCTCAAGGTTTCATTGATGCTCAGGTTCTGGATATCCCCATACTCTCCTTTGCGGATGAATTTCAGGTTCTCCCGGAACCGGTCGAATACCACGATGGTGTCGTTGATCGAATAGCCGGCAATGGTCAGCAGCGCCGCCACGGTGGTTAAGGTAAACTCTTTACCGGTTAAAGAAAAAACCCCGACCGTAAGGATAACGTCATGAGACAGAGCGATAATGGCCGCCACCGCAAATTTCAGCTCGAACCTCCAGGCCACATACAGCATGATGCCCAGCATGGAATAAAAGAGCGCCCACATCCCTTTGCTGCGCAGGTCTTTGCCGACCTTGGGCCCCACCATCTCCACCCGCCGCAATTCAAAGGTCTCCTTCCCGAATTTTCCGGCAACCGCCTGCTTGATGTGTTCTCCCATGGTAACCAGGGAAGTGGAGGAATTTTCTATTCTGATTAACACCTCGTTATCCTTTTTCTCGCCGAAAGTCTGCACAACCAGGTCGCCGAAATTCATTTTCTTTAAGGTGCTGCGCAGCTCTCCCAGCTTGATCTCATGGTTGAACTTGAGCTGAACGATAGTTCCCCCCATGAAATCGATTCCATAATTGGGGCCGCCCTTGACGATCAGGGAAGCTACGCTGGCGGCCAGCGCCAGTAGAGAGATCCCCAAGGTAATATGCTTGATGCCGATGAAGTTGATTTTAGGTACTTTGGAGAATATCTGCATTATATGCTCAGGGAATTAACGGTTCTTCTGGATAAAAACAGGTCAAAAATCAACCGGGTGACGAAAATAGCGGTAAAAAGACTGGCGCTGATACCGGCGAACAGGGTAACCGCGAACCCCTTGATCGGTCCGGTGCCGAACTGGTATAAAAGAGCGGCGGCCAGCAGGGTGGTCAAGTTGGAGTCTAATATGGTAACGAACGCTTTTCCGTAGCCGTTTTCCAGGGCTATCCTGGCGCTTTTACCAAACCGCAGCTCTTCTCTTATTCTTTCGTATATAAGGACATTGGCGTCCACCGCCATACCGATGGTCAAAACCAGGCCGGCGATTCCGGGCAGAGTGAGGGTAGCGTCCACCGCCGCCATAAAGGAAAACACCAGCAGCATGTTCAAAAATAAAGCCAGATCAGCCACTATGCCGGACAGCTTATAGTAAAGCACCATGAAGACCAGAACGGCCAGGCCGCTTATCAGGATGGAATTGAAGCCCATCTGAATGGAATCGTGTCCCAGTGAGGGGCCGATGGTTCGTTCCTCCAGGATTTCCACGGGCGCGGGGAGGGCGCCCGCTCTCAGAACAATCGCCAGATCGTGGGCCTCGGCCGCGGTAAACCGGCCGGTTATCTGGGCCCGGCCCCCGGCGATCTTTTCCTGAATTACCGGGGCGGAGTAGACTACCCCGTCCAGGATAATCGCCATTCTCTTTTTGATGTTCTGTTCGGTAATCCGGGCGAAAATCCTTTTTCCCCGCTTGTCGAAGTGCATGATTACATAGGATGAGCCGTAATTCTGGTCGATGTTCACCCGGGCGCCGGAGATTACCTCCCCGGTCATCAGGATCTTGTTTTTCAGCAGGAGCGGTTTTTTGGTGACCTTGCCGGTCTGTTTGTTCACTTCCCGTTCATAGCGGATAACGCTGCCGACAGGAACCCGGCCCTTCAAGGCCTGCTCCAGGTCATGCTCGTCGTCCACCATCATGAATTCCAGCCGGGCGGTTTTGCCGATCAGCTTGATAGCCCGCTTGGAATCCTTTATCCCGGGGAGCTGGATTAAGATGCGGTCCTTCCCCTGGCGCTGGATATTAGGCTCAGCCACGCCGAACTGGTCCACCCGGTTACGAATGGTTTCCAGCCCCTGATCAATGGCGTACTGCCTGATTCTTTTTATTTCTCTCTGCTTTAAGGTAAGCGATAAGGTTACCTGCTTTTTCTGCTCGCGGAATTCATAGTCGAACAGGGAATCATATTCGGACATGACCTCTTTGGTCACCTGGCGCTTGTCGGCATTGAAGAGCACCATTTCCACCTGGTAGCCCGGTTTGACATCAACTGATGAAAGGGCCACCTTGCGGTTGCGCAGTTCCTCTCTGATATCCTCGGAATATCTGACCAGGGTGCTCTTGACCGCTTCTTCGGTCTTTACCCCTAAAACCAGGTGCATGCCCCCTTGAAGGTCGAGACCCAGCTGGATGGTGTCATCGGGAAGCCAGCCCGGCCAGACCGATGTGCGCTTTTTGCCCAATAAAGTAGGAACAATATAGATGATCGAGGTGATAATCACCACTACCAACAACCATATTTTCCAACGGGGAATCTTATTCATTCCTTAATCCCAATTTATATTATTTATCAGGAGAAGTTGTTCGTGCTTGGTTTAGTCGGAAGCGAAACAGAGGATTGCTTATTTCTTGCTTTTCACCCTGACGATGGAGCTGCGGGAAAAGTCGATCTTGTTGTTGTCTTTCAACTTGAGGGTGGCTATCTCATCGGTCAGAATTACGATTTCTCCGTGAATTCCTCCGGTAGTCACTACTTTATCCCCTTTTTTCAGCGAATTCAGCATCCCTTGGGTTTCTTTCTGTTTCTTCTGCTGGGGACGGATCAGCATAAAATAAAAGACAAATCCGATCAGAATCAGCGGGATAAATTGAGCAACCGTGGCCATTCCTCCCTGGGGGGCCTGTCCCCCGCCGCCTGTTCCCATCGCCCAAGCTACGCCAAACATATTCGTCAACTCCTAAACAGTATAATTATCGGCCAACTGCGCCAAAGTTTTTCTCTTGAAACGCTCGAAACGTTCGTGGGCGATAGAATGCCTTATTTGCTTCATCAAGTCAAGATAAAAATATAAGTTATGCATGGTCAGCAGCCTTAGAGCCAGGATTTCCCCCAATTTAAACAGATGGCGCAGATAGGCTTTGGAATAATGCCTGCAGGTATAGCAGCCGCAATCCCCGCTGATCGGGCTTCCATCCTGCGTGTACTGCGCCAGTTTAATGTTTGTTTTCCCCTGATAGGTAAATACCGTTCCGTTGCGGGCGTTTCTGGTGGGCATGACGCAATCAAACATATCGATACCGGCGGCTACCCCGTGTAAAAGGTCGCAAGGTGTTCCCACGCCCATCAGGTACCGGGGTTTGTCTTCCGGCAGGAATCCGGTGGTATGTTCGGTAATCTCCTGCCGGAGTTCCGCTTCTTCGCCGACGCTCAGGCCTCCAAGGGCATACCCCGGAAAGCCGGTTTCCACCAGCGCGCCAGCGCTTTCTTCCCGCAGATCAGGAAACATTCCCCCCTGGACAATTCCGAACAAAGCCCCTTTTTTCACGGCCTGCTTGCTGCGCAAAGCCCACCGGGTGGTTCTCCGGGTGGATTTCTGGGTATATTCCCGGTCAGCGGGATAAGGGATACATTCATCAAAGGCCATGATGATGTCGGCTCCCAGGGATTCCTGGATGCCGACGGAAACCTCGGGGGAAAGGAAACGATGGGTTCCGCCGTCTAGGGGGGAATAAAATTTCACCCCCTCTTCCGATATTTTTATCTGTTTGGCCAGGCTGTAGACCTGGAACCCCCCGCTGTCAGTGAGTATGGGGCCGCCCCAGTGCATAAAGGAGTGCAGGCCGCCCAGGTGCTCGATAAGACGTTCTCCCGGCCTGAGATGAAGGTGGTAGGCGTTGCCCAGGATTATTTGTGACCCTATTCCCCGCAGCTCTTCGGGGGTCATGGTCTTGACCGTCCCATACGTCCCTACCGGCATGAATACGGGTGTGTCTATTTCTCCATGACCGGTCTGGATCTTGCCCAGCCTGGCTTTACCGTCCTGATGCTTTAAACTGAAACTGAATGCCACTAAAAAAGAATGACCGTTTGCCGCATGATAAAACCTGATCCCGGTTTCACGGTTTCATTTTGCGGTGCTTTCGAGAATTTGAACCCATCAAAGTTTGACTACCTTTTGGTGCCAAACTTTCATGACGGGCCTCACGTCACCCCCTAATGATGAAAACAGGTTGTCACTTTAACCAGTTTCAAACAAATACTGTGGTTATGATTCCCGAATTATTCGGGTTAGTATCTGATAAGGGAAAAAACGTCCAGGTCTCCCAATTTATCCCGGCCGTTCAGGAAGGTGAGCTCTATTAAAAAGGCATAGCCGGCAACATCTCCACCGAGTTTGGTTATCAACTTGGCGGTGGCCCCGATGGTTCCCCCGGTGGCCAGCAGGTCGTCCACCAGTAAAACCTTATCTCCTGCTTTCACCGCGTCTTCATGCACCTCGACCGTATCGGTGCCGTATTCCAGGTCATAGGTCTCCTGCACGGTTTTGTAAGGCAGTTTTCCCGGTTTGCGCACCGGCAAGAACCCAACTCCCAGCTTGCAGGCCAATGGAGCGCCGAAAATAAAACCCCGGGCTTCCACCGAAGCGATTGAGTCTATATTATGATCCTGATATCTCTCGGCCATACGGTCAATGGCATAGGAAAAGGCCTTGCCGTCATGTAACAAGGTGGTGATATCCTTGAAGATAATCCCTGCTTTGGGAAAATCGGGCACGTCCCGAATGATCTTGGCCAGTTCGCTGTCCGTAAAATCCATGTTTAATCCTTTCCTGATTAGATAAATTCTGAAAGAGTAAGCTTGTTTTTCTGCATGATTTTTCTTAATCTTTTAAGGGCGCTTCCCTCGATCTGTCTGATTCTTTCTCTGGTCAGGCTGAATTCCTCGCCGATCGCCACCAGGGTTTTGGGGCTGCTTTCGTCCAGGCCGAACCGCAGGATTAAGACTTGGCGTTCCTGCTCGGGAAGCTGGGCCAGCAGGTTCTCGATATTTTCCCGCTGATCCTTGAGCTTGGTTTCTTCCATGGGAGAA
>JBHHXV010000006.1:0-25570 GCA_046757225.1 bacterium | reverse complement strand
ACGTTGGTTTTCTCCCTTTATCGATAAGGGGTCTGGCTCATGACACTTAAATTTAGACCGGGTTTAAGAAGACGAGAGTGGTATTTTAGCGAAATATCATTTAGTATATTAAAAATGAAACAGAAATTTAAGATTATTAAAGCTGCTTTTTTCATGCAGTTTCTGTGGGTTGCTTCTGCCCATGCTTATATCGGTCCGGGTGCGGGATTTGCTTTTCTGGGATCCTTTCTCGGGATCTTCCTGGCTTTTCTCCTGGCCTTCCTGACCCTGCTGTTCTGGCCGGTCCGCTATCTGATCGTATCGGTCCGCCGGAAACTTTCACCCAGACCCGGTCAGCAGACCGGGAAACTGGTAATAATCGGTCTGGACGGCCTGGATCCCGGGCTGGTAAAACAATTCAGCCGGGAGGGAAAGCTGCCGAATCTTTCCGGTTTAGCCGAGGAAGGGTGTTTTTTTCCTTTAAAAACCACGACCCCTTCAATCTCGCCGGTGGCCTGGTCATCCTTCGCTACCGGAGTAAACCCGGCCAAGCATAATATCTATGATTTTTTGACCAGAAACCGGCAGACGTACCTTCCCGATCTTTCTTCCACCCGTATCGGCAGAGTCAAACGAACCCTGAAACTAGGCCGGTACGTCATCCCTCTGGGAAAACCGGAAATCAGGCTTCTGAGAAAAGGGAAGCCGTTCTGGACCGTTTTGGGAGAAAACGGGATCGGCAGCTCGATTCTCCGGGTGCCGATTACCTTTCCTCCGGACAAATTCAAAGGAAGACAGCTTTCCGCCATGTGCGTGCCTGACCTGAGAGGTACCCAGGGGAGTTTCACTTATTTCAGCACTGAAGTAAACAGGAAAGCTACCGGAGGAGAGCGGGTATTTCTAAAAAAAGAAGGGGATTTCTTTAAGGCTGAAATAACCGGCCCGGAAAATCCGATTCTTCAAGGTTCCCCTAAAATGAAAATTCCACTGCAAATCAAGCCGGGACAGGGCAAAGATGAGGCGGTCTTAACCATCGGCGGCCAGAAAATTCTTCTAAAAACCGGCCTTTATTCGGATTGGATCAAGCTTGACTTTAAGGCCGGTCCGGGGATTACGGTTTCCGGTATCGGCCGGTTTTTGTTGAATTCCCGGGAACCTCTATCCCTTTACCTGACTCCCATAAACATCGATCCGGAAAAACCGGCTCTTCCGATATCTCAGCCGGTCTCCTACAGCGTTTACCTGAGCAAACTGTTAGATTACTATGCCACCCTGGGGCTGGCGGAAGACACCTGGGCCTTGAACGAGCGGGTCATAGACGAGCAGGGGTTTCTGGATCAGGCTTATAATATCCATCGGGAACGGGAAGCGATGCTGTTCAATGAGCTGGAAAAACTGCGGGAAGGGGTGGTGACCTGCGTGTTCGACATAACCGACCGGATTCAGCACATGTTCTGGCGTTACCGGGACGAAGACCACCCGGCCAACCGGGGCAAGGACACCACGCTCCACAAGGAAGCGATCGAAAGGCTTTACCGGGATATGGATGAGCTGGTGGCAAGGGTACGAAAGAAGCTTGATAAGGACGCGGTTCTGATTATCATGTCCGACCACGGTTTCACCTCTTTTAAAAGGGGGGTCAACCCGAACTCCTGGCTGCATCAGAACGGATACCTGTCCCTCAAGGACGACCAGGTGGGCCAGGATTATTTCCAGGGGGTGGACTGGTCGAAAACCACCGCTTTTTCCCTGGGGCTGGGGGGAATCTTTCTCAACCTGAAGGGGAGGGAAAAACAGGGACTTGTCTGTCCGGGTGAGGAGGAGGAAGCGATTAAAATCGAGCTGATCGGGAAACTCAGAGGGTTGAAAGACCCGGTAAACGGCGAAACAGCCATCAGAAATGTCTATGACTGTTCATCCCTTTATGACGGCCCTTACCTGGAAAACGCGCCGGATCTGCTGATCGGTTATAACAGAGGTTACCGGACCTCCTGGGAGTCGGTCACCGGCGGGATAACCGGGGAGGTTTTTTCCGATAACACCAAGAGCTGGAGCGGAGATCACTGCGTAGACCCGGGATTGGTGCCCGGGGTTTTTTTCTGCAATCGTAAAATCAAGGCCGGTTCCCCTTCGATTATCGATATCGCTCCCTCGGTGCTTGATCTCTTCGGTATAGAACCCCCTTCTTTTTATGAAGGAAAATCATTGTTTAAAGCATGACCAGATTCCGCCTTCGATTTTATTGTTTTCTGTGTTTCCTGGCGCTCGTTTCGGGCGGCTGCTCTGACCGGTCCGCCAGGAAGGTGCTGGTGCTGGGGCTGGACGGTATGCCTTACGCTAAGGTAAAGGAGATGATGGAGGCGGGAAAGCTTCCCCATTTCGCGGAATTGGCCCGGCAGGGAGGTTTTCAGGCCCTGGGCTCCAGTATTCCCCCGCAAAGCCCGGTGGCCTGGTCGAGCTTCATCACCGGAAAAAACCCCGGGAAAACCAATATTTATGACTTTATCGCCCGCAAACCGGAGTCGTATATTCCTTACCTGTCTACATCCAGCATCGAAGGGGAAACCGAGGGGGTCACCATCGGCAATCTGGTTCTTCCCCTCAAGAGCCCCAAAGCGGTTCTGCTTCGCCGGGGGAGACCGTTCTGGCGGTATCTGGAAGATAAGGGGGTTTCCACGGTGGTTATCAAGGTTCCGGCCAATTACCCCCCGGCCAAGACCAGCGGCAGATCCCTGGCCGGGATGGGGACACCGGATATCCTGGGAACGTATGGAACCTTCACCTTCTTTACCACCAGGCCGCAGAAAAAAACCAAAGACACCGGTGGAATCGTGGTCAAGGTAGCTCAGCGGGACCATCATATAAAAACCAGATTAACCGGCCCGGCCAACCCTTTTTCGGTAAAGCATGAGAAGCTGGAGCTGGAGCTGAATATCTACCTTGACCCGGAAAACCCGGTGGCCAGGATTGACGCCGGAGATCAAACCAGAATCCTGTTAAAAAAAGGACAGTGGAGCGGCTGGACCAGGCTCTCGTTTGAGATGACTCCCTATCTGCCCTCTTCCAGCGGTACTTTATCCACTGTCTGCAAATTTTTTCTTAAAAGCGTGCATCCCTATTTCGAGTTGTACGTCACCCCGTTGAATATCGATCCGGCCCACCCCTCCCTGCCGGTCAGCACCCCGGAGAACTATGTGGAGGAACTGGCTGACCGGTTCGGACCGTTCTATACCCAGGGAATGCCGGAAGATACCTGGGCTTTGAACGAGGGGCGCCTGAGCGATGAACAGTTCCTGCAGCAGGTTCGCTTCGTTCAAGAAGAAAAGAGAAAGATCTTCTTTTACGAATTCGACCGGTTTAAATCCGGTTTCCTGTTTTGCCACTTCTTCGCCACCGACCAGCTGGCCCACATGTTCTGGCGCTATATCGACCCGCGGCACCCGGGTTACAGGAAGGATAAAAGGTTTGAGAACATAATAGAAAACAGTTACATCGAAATGGATGAGATCCTGGGTAAGGTGATGAAACGGATCGACAAAAACACCACCTTGATGGTGATCTCCGACCATGGGTTCGCTTCCTTCCGCCGGTTTTTTCATTTAAATACCTGGCTCTACCGCAATGGTTATATAAAGCTGTTGGACGAGACCCGGAAAGAGAGCGGCGAATTCTTCGAGAATGTGGACTGGAGCCGCACCCGGGCTTACGCGCTGGGGCTTAACTCCCTTTATTTGAATCTGCGGGGACGGGAAGGTCAGGGAATAGTGGAGCCGGGGAAAGAGGCGGAAGCGTTAAAAAAAGAGATAATCGACAAGTTAAAGCGGGTAACCGACGCCAAAAACAGCGGCCGGGTAATTAAAGAGGTTTACGATGCTGAGAGGATTTATTCCGGTCAATATGTGAAAACCGCGCCCGACTTGATCGTAGGGTATAACCGGAATTACCGGACCTCCTGGGAAACCGCTTTAGGAAAGATTCCCGACGCTTTGTTAGGGGACAACATGAAGGCCTGGTCCGGGGATCACTGCATGGCGGTCGATCTGGTTCCCGGCATAGTGCTGACCAACAGAAAGATAACCCTCGATCACCCCAGCCTGGTCGATCTGGCGCCCACCGTCCTGTCGGAATTCGGTATTCCCGAACCCGGGGATATGGACGGCCAACCCCTTTTTAAATAACCGGTTAATCCCTGGCATTACCCATTATCTGGAGCAGAAAGATAAACAGATTAATGAAATCCAGATAAAGGGTCAAGGCGGCCATAACCACCATCTTGCTGTTTTCCTGCGCGGAAAAGTTGTTATTGCGGGCCATCGCTTTGATCTTCTGGGTATCATAAGCGGTGAGGCCGACGAAAACAGCTACCCCTATATAGGAAATCAGCCAGTAGATCATCGGGTTGCGCAGAAACATGTTAACCACCGAGGCGATAATAATACCGATCAGGCCCATGAACATAAAATTTCCGATTCCGGTCAAGTCGCGCTTGGTGGAAGCTCCGTACATGCTGGTAGCGGCGAAGGTAGCGCCGCAGATAAAAAAGGTGGAAGCGATGGAAGCGGTCGTATACATAATGAAAATGGCCGCCATGGTCAGCCCGTTTATCCCGGCGTATAAAAAGAACAGGGAAGAGGCGGTCTGAGGTTCTATCTTGTCTATTCTGCTGGCCAGAGACCAGACCAGGGCCAGTTCTCCGATTATCAGCCCGAAGAAAACCAGCTGGTTGCCAAAGATAATTGATAAGGCGGCCGGGGAATTGGATACCAGGTACGCAATCCCGCCGGTAAGGGCCAGGCCGGCGGCCATCCAGTTGTAAACCTGATAAAAAAAGGCTTTTTCTCTGGTTTGAAAATCTTCCCGGGTGACCGGGACGGCTTGTCTCGTGTTTTCCATTGTTTATGCTCCTAACTATCTGAATTGGTTGTTTTCTGAAACAGAATCCCTTTTAATATTAGCAAAAGTTAAGGATAAGATCAACTAATTGTTATTGGTGGGGGTCGGGAGCGACCGGGTCATAAAAGACCTCTCCCGAGTCAACGTCATCCTCGAAATCATAGATTATTTTTGACATCTCTTCTTCCTCTTCAGTGCCCCACCAGTTGTTGGAGGCTTCCAGGTCGTCCGGGCCAAGCAGTTTGAGGGCGTATTCCCCGCTGTCTAATATTTGGTTGCCGCTTACCGCCAGCGGACTTCGGTCAACCAGCACCCCGTCTTGGTTTCCCTGGATCCGGTTTTCGGTGAGGCTGCCGTTTTCCACTTCAACCAACGAAACCCCGAACCGCTGGTTGGAGTTTATCCGGTTGGCGGTAAGCACTGCTGATTCGGTTTCCTGGAAAGAGATTCCGAAGGCCCGGTTTCGGCTGATCCGGTTTTGATCAATCAATAAAAGGGAACCGGAATCGCTGATCCCTGATTTTCCGTTTCCGTTTATCCGGTTTCCGGCGACGCTGAGGTCGGAAAGCCGGCTCTCCAGGCCATGAAAGCGATTGCTGCTGATGCGGTTGTTTTTTATCAGCCCGCTGGTTTCATTCGAGTAAACCCCGGATTCCCGGTTGCTGCTCACCCGGTTGTCTTGCAGCAGAACCGCTTTATTCTTTTCCAGCCTGACCCCTATATGGTAATTGCCGGTTATCCGGTTTCCCGTAATAACCGGGTCCGAGCGTTTAGCGGCAATCCCGTCCTCCCGGTTTCCTTCCACCAGATTGTCTTTTATAAGAGGGCGGGCTTCTTCCAGGGAAATCCCATGCTTCTTATTCTCCCTGATCCGGTTTTTTTCCAGAACTGCCTTCCCCTGACCCTTTATCCGGATCCCGGAAAGACCGTTCCCCTTTATTTGATTTTCCTTGAGCGTCAGCCCGCTGCTGTGGGCGGATATCCCCCGCCGCAGGTTGCTGTTGATCAGGCAGTCCCGCAGGAAAACCGATCGGGCCTCCTTGATCTGGATTCCCTCCCGGTTGCCGGTTATCGAAGACCCGCTTATATCCAGGGCTCCCTGATTGACCAGGATGCCCTGGTTGGCGTTGTCGCGGAAGTCGGTTTGCTTCACCATGGCATGGCTTTCCAACAGCATTATTCCGATATCCTCGTTGCCGGTATACTGGCCGCCGGTAATCTGTAAGCCGGATTTAAGGGATCTCAGGCCGATGCGGTTATGATTGAACCGGTTGCCCTTGAGCGCCGCCCGGCAGTTGCGCAGCCGGAGACCGTACAGCAGGTTCTCCAGAAACCGGTTGTCCGCCAGCCCGGCCTGGCTGCCGTTCAAATCCATCCCCCAGTAATTTCCAGAGAACACGCAACCGGTTAAGGAGAGCTGCGCCCCCCTTCCTCTCAGTCCGCTGTAATTGCCGGCGATAACGGTTCTTCTTATGTCGGCCTTCATATCCTGAAAATAGATCCCCCGCTTATTATTGGTAAAGGTGCAGTCAGAGACCGACAGCAGAGAAAAATGGCAGTGGAGTCCCACCCGGGCGAACGAGATCCGGCAAAAGCTCATTTTATTTAACAGGCGGTCGCTGGCGATCAGATTGATTCCCGACCAATCCCCTTTCCGGGGTTCCGGCTCATGAGAGGTGAAGATGATCGGTTTCTCCAAAGTTCCCATGGCGGTCAAATTTCCCTGAACGAATAAGGCGTTGGTTCCCTTTTTGTTTCCGGTGAACAGAATCCGGCTGCCCGGCCTGATTTTCAGCGAGGCCTTGGCCGCCACCTTGACCAGCCCGCTTACAATAACGGTTCCCTCCCAGACCGTGTCGGTCATGATGAATTTGTCGCTGATCAGCATCGGCTTGCCTGGCCTGGCCTCAGCTCCGGATGAGACCAGGATGGCCATAGCCATAATCAGCCAGTTGTATTTTTTTTTGCTCATTATCCCCGCTTGTTATAAGATATTATTGCCAATTACAACAGGTATGTAAATAATAATCAGGACAAAGCATGAAACTGATTCTGGCTTCCGCCTCCCCCAGGAGAAGAGAGTTATTGCAACAATTAGGCCTGGAATTCGAGGTTATCGCCGCTGAGCGGGCCGAGGAAAAACACGAGGGTGCCCCGGTACCGGAGCTGGTTCAGGAAAACGCTCAAAGAAAAGTGGAGGAGGTGGCCCGGAACCTGTCCGGGGGAGGAGTTATTCTGGGGGCGGACACGGTTCTGGAATTTGAGGCCCGGGCAATCGGCAAGCCGGCTGATAAGCATGAGGCGGCTCGAATTCTGGAAAGGCTGAGCAATAAAAGCCATCTGGTTCATACGGGCATCGCTTTGCTGGATAGAGACAGTCATCAAAGCCTGACCGCGGTAAGCAGCACTGAGGTTACCTTCAAACCGTTAACCTCATCGGTCATAGAAAGCTACCTGGGGGCCGGGGAATACCGGGACAAGGCCGGGGCCTACGCCATCCAGGGGCTGGGAGCGGCTTTGATCAGAGGGATAAAAGGGGAATACTCCAATGTGGTGGGCCTGCCGCTCGGCCTGCTGTCCGATCTGCTTCCCCGGTTTGGGATCTTTCCCTTAGTTTCGGGTAATTATCTGGATTTCTCGACCCGGGTAAAGCGCCATGACAGGTATCGTTTTACGTCTTGAGTGAATTCCCCGGGAGAAGCGAGGTAAATGGAGGCTTTGGACCTGGCCCGCCTGAAGATCCGAAAAAAGTTGCCGTTATACCGGTCAACAGCCGAAGCCGCATAACCGGCGATATCCTGAAAGTCTTCTATCTTCTCCGAGAAATGATTATAGGGGCTGCCGTGGGAAAATCTGCTCCAGTCCATATCCCCGGAGACCTTCCCTTGAGCCAGTAATTCATCGAAGATAACGGTTCCCGGATAAGGAGTAAAGATGCTCAAGGTGCAGTAATCCGGTTTGATCTCTTCCATCAAGCGCACGGTTTTCCTGATGTCCTCCACTGTCTCCGCCGGTAACCCCAGCATGAAATAAGCTGACCAGTAAATCCCGCTTTTTCTGATGACCCGCGCCCCCTTCCGGATATCTTCCACGGTCAGCCCTTTCCGGGTGTACTGCAATATCCGGTCGCTTCCCGATTCTATTCCCACCCGGAGATGATTAAGCCCGGAGCGCCTCATCCGGTCGATTATCTCTTCGGTTAACAGGTTTATCCTGGTGATGGCCGACCACTTTATTTTAAGACCTCTTTTATCCAGCTGATCGCAGAATTTATGCACCAGCTTCCGGTTGACCGTAAAGGAATCGTCTTCCAGGGAAAATTGAGAGGTTCCGTATTGCCGGTGCACCTTCTCGATTTCCCTGACGATGTTTTCAGCGGACCGGTAACGGACCTTTCTCGTCCAGACCTTGTTGGAAGCGCAATAGGTGCATGCAAAGGGACAGCCCCGGCTGCCCATGATAAGTCCCAGGTCTTCATGGTGATATTGTCTGTCATTGCTCAGCAGGTGGCGGCCGGGAAAAGGCAGCTCGTCAAGTTTGCCGATATGGGGGCGGTCAGGGTTATGGATAACCCGGTCTTCTTTTTTATAACTGAGCCCGGGGATCGCCGCGAATCCCTTTTTCTGTTCCAGAGCCAGGGCCAGTTCCTGAAAAGTCTCTTCGCCCTCTCCCCGTATTACGAAATTCACTTCTTTGCGGGCCAGCACCTGAGCAGGGAGCAGGGTAGGGTGAATTCCTCCGAACACCACCGGCAGTTCCGGGAAGATCTCCCTGGCCATCTCCGCTATGATAACGGCGGAATCGAATTTGACCGTAAGGCAGCTGATCCCCAGCAGATCGGGAGACTCATCGGAAATGATCCCCCGAATTTCCCGCCAGACCGGGTGCTCCCGGTTCTTCAGCCCGTCCAGGTAAAGCTGATACACCCGCTGAGCCCCGGCATAGGAAATCACCCGGGAATCGTTGTCCTGTTCCCCGTCGTAAATCCTTACCTGATGCCCCGCCCGGCTTAAAGCCGCTCCCACGCTGGCCGCCCCCAGGGGGAAAAACCCCCGTCTTATCCCCTGAAACCGTTCAAACGGAGGATCTATAAGCAGTATTCTCAATTGTTTCCCTCGACCATAGTTTTAAGAATTCGCTCCAGTAATTTCATCTCCCGGCCGAAAGAGATCCAGTCAGTCTTCATTAAAGCCTTCCGCGATTTCTTCAGGTGATCCCAGGCCTGGCCGGACATCTTCCGGTATTTTTGCAGGTTATCTCCGGGAAACTCTTCTGAGGAGGCCCCTTTTAAGGGAACCGCAGCCAATGCCTGCGAGAGGTCGTTCCCTATCGCCGTCTTGTCTTTGTAGGCGATCATTACCCGTTTCAGTTTCGACAGTTCGCTGTTGGAAGCCATCAAATACATCGGTTTTATATAAAGAAACTCGCCCTGGTACGGGATTATCTCCCAGTTTCCGGGAACCAGGCTCGCCCCCCGGTGATCCCATTCGGCCAGATCATTACGGATCGTCTTGTTATGTATCAGTTCTTTCTCTACTTTCTGAATGTTTGAGGGGCGATGATCCGCCGGAAAATTCTCCCAGGTGATGTTACCGTAATTATCGCTGTCACAGCCTGCTCTTACCCAGGAATTGAAAGAGTTTTTCGGGGACAGCTTCAGGGGAAGATTAAGAAAGAAACCTTCTTCGGACCCGCCCTGCTTTCTGGCGATCCGGTAAAAGGGGACCAGTTTTTGAGGCGATTGGGAACCGACCACCACCGGGGTTTCCCAGATATCCTGTTTTTCATAAAACGATTTGGGGTCAGTTACATGATATCTCCGGTAAATCTCTATTTGGGTCTCGAATAAAGAGCGGGGATATTTCAGGTGTTTCTTTATATCTTCAGGGAGGGAGCCTACAGGCTTGAACAGCGCCGGGTAGATCCTGCTCCAGGTATTTATCAGGGGGTCAGCCCCGTCTCTTATGTAGTAGTCGATGTTTCCATTGTAGGCGTCTATGGTAGCCACCGCGGAGTTGCGGATATAATTCACCTTCTTTTCGGTGAACCGGGAATACGGATACCAGCCGGAAGCGGTATAGAGATTCGCCACCCAGTAAAGTCTGCCCTCGGCAAGAACCAGGTCGGGTGAGAGATCGCAGTGCAGAAAGGGGGTGACGGCGGTTACCCGGTCGATGATGTTTCTGGTAAACATCAAGCGGCTGTCCGGGGTAAGGTGGGCGGATCCGGCGATCCTCCAGTCGTTGAATTTCCAGGCGTAAATCAGGCGATTAAGAAAGGATTTCATCCGGATGCCCCCGGAGCCTTGATAGCGGCTGTAAATATTATGGTCGCCCTGGGGATAATTGTATTCCGGAACTTTGGTGTTCACCAGGCAGTAACCGTTGGTCTGGAGTCCGTAATAAATTTCCGGCCGGTCGATCGCCAGATTCCGGGGGGCGGTCAGGGGGATGTCTCTGATAATGAATCGAGGCAGGCCGTCAGTATCGGCGGCATTAAGCGGGCTTACCACCACTCCGTAACCATGGGTGTATTTCAAATGAAGATTCGACCAGGTCCGGGTCTGGCCGTTCAGCCTGGCGGTTACCAGTTCCCTGGGTGAAAGTGCTACTTTGGTCAGTTGACCGTCGATCTTGTACCGGTCGATACTGACGGTAGAGAAATTATAGAAATGCCGGATCTGCTGGAGCTCGTTGAAATTACTCAGGATGATTTTCCGGGTCCAGAGCTGGATATCCCTTAATTCCGGGCCGTCCAGGTCGGTTGGCGGCTTAAAGGGAGCGTTTGTTACGGTTTTCCGCTTTACCTTATCCAGCCCGTAAGCATATAAAGTGGCCTTGATGTCATTGGCGATAAAAGGGGTTTTATATTTAAGAGGGTTGGCTGAAACATACCGGGCGTTTAAGACCTTCGGATAGATAATGAACATTCCCAAGTACTGTAAGAGAATGATTCCCACCCAGACGCCCGGTAATTTGAAATTTCTCTTTGTTCCGGCGTAAAAGGAGAAAACCGCTCCCAAGAGCAGCAGAATCAGCGATATCCTTAAAGCCGGTATCCTGGCTTTGATGTCCAGATAATCGACCCCGGAAATCTCACCTTTGACTTTAAACAGGAAATCATAGAGGTGAATTCCGGTGAAACCGGCCAGTATGAGAAAGAGCGTGCCGATTAATGCCGCCATATGGATGTTGCTCTTTCTGAGTAAGGCCTCATTATTCCTGATCAGGGAATAGTCTTTGTAATAAAGAACCGTCACTGAGACAAAGATAAGCAGCCAGGCAGCCAGCAACCAGTAAAAAACAGCGTGATAAAAAGGAAGTTTCAACAGATAAAAGGAGATGTCTTTGCCGAAAACCGGGTCTAAGACCCCTGCTTTTGAGGCAAATAAAAACTTCAGGGCGTTCTTCCAGTGAGGGGTGATTACCAGCCCCATGATAATGCCGGTAACCAGCGATACGAACAGGACAAACCCGTCAAAGGTCTGAGGCCTGAGAGGAATCGATTTGGCGGTTTTGGTTTTGCTGGAGTAAAACTTCCATTCGAGGACTTCATTTCCCCCGGGTCTTACGTATTGAAGGTTAAGAAATATGATAAGAAAGAAGGAAAGCCCGAACAAAGCGAAGATTAAAACCTTGCCGAACAGGGTAAGCCAGAAGATCTGCTGAAAACCGAGCTGCTTGAACCAGAGGTAATCAGAAGAGATGTTCAGGGTCTTTCCCGCTGATACCATCCCCAGGTATAAAAAAAGAAGGAAAATCTTGAGGCTGTTACCTTTTAGTTCCATGCTGTAGAGACTCTTTAAAAAAACCGGGGTGCCGGTATAAATTATTGTAAGCGGATTCCAGGGTTCGATCATAGTTCCAGTCCGCTGACCGAAGCTCCAGTGTCAGCGGGCCGGGAAAAGCCGTTTCCAGCAGTTTTTCTTTTACCTTTTTCCAGCTGATTTCCCCTTCTCCGGGAATCAGATGCTGATCTATCTTACCAAAATTATCCGATAAATGGAGGGAAAACAGCCTTTCCCCCGTGTTCGCCAGAGCCGTCAAAGGGTGTTCATTAAGGTTGGCGTGGCCTATATCAAGACAGACCCCCAGCCACTCCCCGGGGAACCGGGCGATGAAGTTCATGATCTTTTCGGTTCGGGAAAAATCGGTGTTGATGTTTTCCAGAGCCAGGCGTATATTTCTCGTGGCGGCGTCTTCGATCAATTCATGGATCGATCTGCTCATTTGAGCGATATCCGAGGTGGTATCGGAGCACCCCCCCATATGGATCACTATTGTATGAGCGGAAACCTTTTCCGCCAGGAAAACAATCTTCCGGGTTTCGGTTACCGCGTCCTTTCTTTTACGCTCGTCAATATCGCCCAGGGAAAGCCATGCTCCGGCCTTGACTTCCTCAATGCTCTTGTAGAAGGGGGCATGAATGGTCGGAACATTGATGCCGACTTCCTGAATACCTTTTATCAATCGAGAGACAGTGGCGGAATGATCATAGTTAAGATAAGGTTTCATCCCCCATAGCTCCAGACCGGTAAATCCCTTTTCTTTTATTTTGATCAGGTGTTTCCGGGAAAAGGTCTCATAAGCGAACAAATGAGAGGAGATATTGACAGGAGGAAGTTTATGAAGACCCATAATTAATAAGGCCGGGGATTCATGATGTTGTCCGAGTCGTATCCGGACAGCACCGTGTGCATTCTGCTGTAGATTTTAGCACGTCTCCTCGTTAAAGCCATTACCCGAAAGGTGGCTATCCTCCCGGCCGGCATGAAAACCTTTTTATGAAACATACCGTTTATCACTCTCAGTCTGACCGGTCTTTTGTTAAAAAACAGAATCGCTTTTCTGATGGTCCGGTCCTCCACCTTTCCTTCCACCACAATGGTATCGCCCTCTTTGAATCCCTGGGTGCCGTCAATCGGCAGGGTTAAAGTGACGGTCGGAAGATTATGCCCGGCCGAATACAGTATCTGGAAATTCCTCTTGGCCATTTTGTTGTCCATATGGCTCATGGCTAACAGGCTGATCTTGTTAACCCCTTTATTAAAATCCAGATTAGTGGAAAAAGCCCCGCCCACTACCGGCACCACATGGCTGACCCCGTTTATCGTAAGGTAAATCCTGTTGGCGTCCATATTGACTACATGACCGGTTAATTCAAACCAGGGGGTTTGGACTATATTGCTGAAAGGAAGGTTCACATTGATGTACGCTTTGTTGCTGGAACCGCCTTTTCTGCCTCCCAGAGGACCGGAAACCGTGTTTGGTCCTTCCTTCATCTCCTTGATGGGGGCATGTTCCAGTGAATCGAGCTCCCTTGTATAAGAAGAATCAATAGGAATCTGAGGGGCTTGAATCAACTCTTCATTCACCTCATGATTCTCATCATCTTTCAACCAATCCAGCACATCCTTGTCAACCAGTTTGTCATAATAGTTCTCATCCTGTTTCAGTTTGACTTTTTCCAGGACTTTATCGAAAGAGGCTCCGGAAGTGGTGATCACCTCATGTTCCGTCTTGGAACTGGCGACCAGCATGTTTTTTTCCTTTGATTCCAGTTGCGTGGTTTCTATATTTTCATCTATTTTAAGTTTGTGTTGATTTATATCCTTGGAGGTCTGGTATTTTTTTTCTTTTTCAGTCAGTTTTATCAGGGAAGGGCGGTTATCCGATTTGGACAAGGAGATTTCTCGTTCTTTTTTCTCCTTTTTCTCTACATCTAATTTAGCGAATTGGGCGGGCGATTTATCCGTTTCCTTCGGGGGCTCGTCAACATTGGTTTTCACATATTTTTCCGAGCTGGTAAGGGGAGTTTCCGGCTTGAATTCCATCTGTCTCTTAGCTGATGAGACGAGTTCAGGCGGGGCATTGGCATCAAAGTCGGTGTCGCTTTGTTTTACTAGCGGTATTTCTATCGAACGCCTCACCAGCTGTTGCGGCTTGGGAATAATTATGGGCTTCTTACTGTCCTTTTTGTCTATATAGAGAGGTCTGGCGACCGATTTGACTACTGGAAGCTCTTTCCTCTCCCGGTGCCGTTCGGGGGTTTTCGGTTGTCGCTCAACCAGGACCGATTTCTCCGCCTCCAGTTCCTGGACGGTTTGTTTTATCTTTATTGATGGAACGGTCTCCAGCTTCTTTTCCGGCGCCCTTCTCCGGGCGACAGTGGTAATCAGGTTTCGCTGACTGGCGCGTTGTGATTCCTCCTGAGAACCGTTTAGCCGGATTCTTGATTTCCGAATCCTCTTTTTCGCCCTTAATTTAAAGCGTTTTGGTCGCGCGGCCAGTCTTTTATCGGTTATTTTCTCTCTTTCTTCCGTAATCTTTCTGTCTAATTTTTTGGCCTTTTTCTCGATTAAGGCCTTATCCTGACGTCTTTGATCGATCTTTTCTATTTTCTGGGCGATCTTTTTTTGAGGGGCGATCTTCTCTTTTTCAGTCTTTGGAAGCTTTTTTTGGGGGGCTAAGCGGGCCAGCTTGGTTTTGGTTGGCGCGGATAAAACCTTAGGCTTTCGGAAAAAAGCCGAAGATTTGGCGAGGTAGGATACTTTAATGGCCTGCTTGTCAAAACCGGAACCGGGTTGATACTGGCTCGATGAGGTTAAGAACTCAAGGTAGATGAGCAGCAGGAAAAACAATACATGGATTAAACCTGAAAGAATCAGGAAAAACCATCTCTTGTTCTTCTCTAAACCGAAAATCATAAATCTTAGTTACAGTTCGGCTTATTTTTTCTCTGAACTTTTTCCTGAGGCTTTGGCGGTTTTGCCGCTCTTTGCTTTTTTCTCCAGTTGCTTGCGGAGTTGGTCGACCTCTTTTTTCAGGTTTTCCAGCTCAACCTTGGTGGCAAAGGGAACGCTCTGTCCCATTTTGCAGAGCATCTCCTGGGTAATCTTTTCGCTCTTGCCTTTATATTCATCAATGTTTTTATGGATTACTTCCAGAAACCTGGACATCTCTTCAGGGTCGAGTTTTCCTCTTTTGACCAGATCTTCCACCACGTCAATCGCTTTGTTCTGTAACTCAATACCGGCCGTAATGACCTTTCCCAGAAAATCTTCCATCAGTAATCTCCCTTTTTTAAACCAGCCTGCCCCTGAGGCTGTTTCCTGAAACCTCCTCCACCCGGACAGACCGGAGCTGACCTGCCATTTTCCGGGAACCCATAAAATGAATAATCCGGTTGGTTCTGGTTATGCCGGTTAAATAACCGGGCTGGCCGCTTTCTTCCTCAACCAGCACTTCCATTTCCCGGCCCAGCATAGTACCGGTAATTTGTTGGAAAATTGTTTTTTGAACCGCCGCCAGTCTGGCAAAACGTGCACTGGAGACCTTCCTGGGAATTCGTCCCGGGAGGGAGGCCGCTCTGGTGCGGGGCCGGTCATCATAAATAAACGAGTAAAAGTTATCAAACTTTACCTGTCTTATCAAGTCTAAAGTCTTTTGGAAGTCATCTTCTGTCTCACCGGGGAATCCCACCATGATGTCCGAGGTGACAGCCACTCCGGGAACCGCTTTTTTTAACTTTTCCACTTTGCGCAGGTATTTTTCCGCGGTGTATTTACGGTTCATCAATTTCAATATCCGGTCGGACCCGGCCTGCACCGGCAGATGCACGTGCTCGCAGACCTTTTCCAGGGAACCGATCGCCTCTATCAAATCACTGCCGAAATCGATCGGGTTTGAAGTGACAAATCTGATACGTTTCAAATCGTTTATTTCATTTAAGCGCTTCAAGAGGAAAGCCAGGCTGTGACCGGTATTTTTCCCGTAAGAATTTACGTTCTGCCCTAACAGGGTGATTTCCCGGCACCCCCGGTCCACCAGTTTTCTGACCTCAGCTTCGATTTCCCGGTAAGGCCGGCTGCGCTCTCTGCCCCTGGCATAAGGAACCACACAGTAGCTGCAGAAATTGTCGCATCCCTCTACGATTGTAACCCGGGCCTTTGTCGGGGACTCTTTGGCCGCCTGCGCTGGCGCCTTCAGGGAGCGAGGAAAAACATCCTGATCACCGGCCCGGTTGTCCGAGACCTCGATCAAACGCCCTTTTTGTTTCTCTTTAATAAGTTCCGGCAGGCGGTCAAGATGCTGGGCTCCTAAAACGATATCCACGTAAGGGGCTCGTTTAAACACCCGCTCTCCCTGGAGTTGAGCCGTGCACCCGGCAAAAACCAGGAGCTTCTCCGGATTATCCTCTTTAAGTTTTTTCAGTATTCCCAGAAGGCTGAAGGCTTTATGGTCAGCCTTCTCTCTAATGGAGCAACTGTTCACCAGCAGCAGGTCAGCGCTCTCCACCTCGGGGCAGCTCCGGTATCCCATCCGCTCCAGATAACCGGCCATCCGCTCGGAATCATGGAGATTCATCTGACAACCGAAGGTCTTAATATGGTAGTTCATGATAATTAATGGAAGGTTGACCTGAAAACAGGAAAAACAGAAAATGATACAAAGGACAGGAAATTAATGGACGGTTTGTTCGTCTTCAGGTTCACTCAACTCGGGAAGATCGAATTCGCCGCAGTCGCAATAAAAGCCGCATTCTTCCTCATCTTCATCGCCGGTGTTCGAATTATGCTGGTTCTGATACCAGCGAGTGAACTGGATAAGCATGATTTCGGCCGTACAGCAGTAATTAAAACCATCAGCCAGGCTTTTTTCCAAAAGGATGTCCATGGTAAGTTCAAATACCTCCTGGGGGACCAACCCTTCGGCTTGTGTACGGTCCATCAGGGAAAGCAGTTCCGTCTTATATCTTTCTTCTTTTCCCTTTATTCTCATCTGATTTTCTCCGGCTGTTAGAGAATTGTTTTCCCTTCATTCAGCTTAACTGGTGACTTGATGTTAGATTATAACGCAGGAATAATTAACTGTCAAACAGCTGCGGAATTCGGAAAAAACCTTGATTCTGATAATACCTCTTGACAGGTGAATGCC
This sequence comes from bacterium, assembly GCA_046757225.1. Taxonomy (GTDB): domain Bacteria; phylum SZUA-182; class SZUA-182; order JBHHXV01; family JBHHXV01; genus JBHHXV01. Next base: position 8,762 of record JBHHXV010000006.1, on the reverse strand, counting down.
CGTTTTGCTATATTTGCGCAACTTTTATTTCTGGCAAAGGTTTCCTGGGAGAAAGAAATATCATGGAAGGCACTGAATTTTCGGAGAAAAACGCGCTCAAGCAGGTTTGGGAGAAAGAAAACCAGTTACAGCTGGAGCTGGAAGAGGCCAAGGCGGAAGCCGAGAGGATTGTTTCTCAGGCCAAGGGTGAATCTCATAAAATTGTTTCGGGTGCCAACCAAAACCGGGAAGAAGCCATAAAGGCTGCTTCTGTCAGCCTGAAAAAGAAAAAGGCCTCCGATTCTCCCCAGAAAACGGATCTGGAACAGGAGAAAGAGGAACTAGGTCGCCTGAAATCGGCGGTGGAGAAAAATAAAGGGAAAGCAGTAGAGTTTCTGGTTAAATCGGTAGGCGCATTCTAGTTTTTTAATAGATAAAGGCTGAGGGTCGAAATGGTTAAAAAAATGTCCAAGATTCAAATGGTAGGGCCGAAGGCGGCGTTGCCTGCGTTGCTGGATCAGCTTTACCGTTTCGGGAAGTTGCAGATAGAGAAGTCCAGCTACCCGGAGATTACTACTGCTGACAAAAAAACCCGCACGGTTTCGGAGTACAGTTTGTCCGAAGCGGAGCATAAGGAACTGACTTCCTTGGAAGAACTCTCCGGCAGGTGTGACGAATTGATCGAGTTTTTCAAGCCTTATCCGGAAGTAGGAAAAGCCATAAAGGAAGAACGGGGTTCAGCGGCGGCCGGAAGCGAAGGTATTCCTTCTGTCTCGGTTAAAGAGCTTTCCGACTCTATTCACGCGGTGGAAACCTCCAAAGGCAAGCTGGCCCGGAAGCTGGACGAGTGGGAACTGGCCGAGCAGATGCTGGAAGGGTACGGTAAGGTAATTCAGGAATTCATATCCTCTGAAAGCCCCAATCGGCACGCTATCGCCGCTTTCGCCGTCGAGAAGGGTAAAGAAGAGGTTATTTCCTTAATAAAGACTAAGCTGGACGATCGCCTGAACGGTAATTTCGATACCTATACCGGGGAAGGGGAAAAAGGGGTTCTGATTACCATCGTAGCGGTGGATGACGAAAACCTGGACAAGGTTCGCCGGCTGTACAAGGAGGAGGCGCTCAATGAGCTGCCGCGTCCCGGTGAATGCCAGGGGCAGCCTCTGTCCCGGGTGGCTGCCGTTATGGAACAGAAGCGGGAGCAGCTGCCGAAAGATAAGGCCGCCATTGAAAACAAAATCAAGCAATTGGGATTAAAAAACGCCGGTCTCCTGGGCCGGACGCAGGACGACCTTTCCGGCCGGCTGCAATACTTCCGGACCCTTACCAAACTGGCTCAAACCAATTTCACCTTCCTGCTTTTCGGGTGGGTGCCGTCCGATAATCTGGCCGACTTGAAGGATGTTGTTTTGAAAACCTCTTCAGGCAGCGTTATCCTGGATGAGCTGGAAATCCACCATGACGAGTATGAAGAGGTGCCGGTAGCGTTGAACAACGGCGGGTATATCAAGAAATTTCAACCGATCGTCAATCTGTTTGCCCGGCCGATATACGGCGCTAAAGACCCCACCAGTTTCCTGGCGCTCTTCTTTCCCATCTTCTTCGGTTTGATGCTGGGAGATATGGGGTACGGTCTGATCATTCTTATCGGTGGTTTTATCATGAAATCCAAAGCGGAAAAAGGCTCCGCCCTGGAAGATATAAGCTGGATTACGATTTATTGCGGGATCTCGACCTTTATTTTCGGATTCGTGTTCGCCGAGGCCTTCGGCGATCTGGCCGAGCATTTTCTCGGTATGCACCCGATGCTGGACCGGGCGCATGATATCAAGACCCCGCTTTATATTTCAGTGGCGATCGGTTGGTTCCATATGCTGCTAGCCTTCATCTTCAAGTTTACCGAAGCCAAAAAGCACGCCCACGGTGAAGGGCCGAATGTTCATGCCCTGGAGGCGATCGGAAGTATTCTGGCTCTGTTGTCGGTTCCGGTGTTCGTTTTGTCAAGTGTGAATATTTTACCGGGTGCGGCCATAAACGCCGGATACCTGCTGGTCGGACTGGGGCTGGTGATGTACATCAAGGCTGTCGGGCCGATAGGGGCGCTGGAAATGGTGGGAATCATGGGAAACGTGCTTTCTTATGCCCGGATCATGGCGATCGGAACGGCGTCGGTCATGATGGCGGTGGTAGCCAATATGTTCGTGGGAAAGTTGAACATCTTCGTGGGGTTGTTAGTGGCTGTTCTCATGCATGTAATCAACTTTGCCCTGGGAGTGTTCGGGCCGGCCCTTCATGGGTTGAGGTTACACTTTGTGGAATCGTTCAGTAAATTTATGAGTTATGGAAAAGTAGAGTATCAACCATTTCGAAAGGGAGGATTTTAGTAGATGTTTAAGAAATTTGTCGCCAGCTTAGGGATTGCTTCAATGGTTCTTTTCATGGTTTTTGGAACCACTGTCCTGTTTAATTCGTCGAAGCTGGGAGTGTCTGTCGCCCAGGCCAGCGAAGGGGAACATGCAGAAGAAGCCAAACATGAGTCCGAGGGAGGAATCAATTTGAAACCGATCGGCGCCGGTCTGGCGGTTGGTCTGGCTGCCTTGGCGACCGCCTGGGCTCAAAGCAGCATCGGTCCCGCCGGTATTGGAGCAATCTTGGAAAAACCGGATACCATGCCGGCTGCGATTATCTTCCTGGCCATTCCTGAAACTCCGGTTATTCTGGGATTTGTTATTGCCGCAATGATCATGTTGTTCTAACTTCACGAAAGGCGGACAAATGAGTTACGACGGATTATGGGAGGTTCTGAACCGGCAGATTGAGCAGGAGAAAGAAGAGGTTTTGCGGGCCGCCCGGAAGGAAGCTTCTCAAATAATAGAGGCCGCCAACAAGGAGGCTGACCGGATAAACCAGGTGGCTGCCCAGGAGGTGGACAAACTGAAAAAAACAGCCGAAGCGGAAAAGCAGGCGGAACAAAAAAACGCGCCGGTGGCCGCAGTGTTGATCAAAGCCTCTAAAGCGATTCTCGATTTCAAGCACAAGGTCATTAACCAGGTTTATCAGGAAGCGGAAAAGGAGCTGGAGGGGATTCGGAAGTCGGGCGATTATTCCGAACTTCTTAAGAACCTGATCCGGGAATCCAGTAATGGAATATCGGGAAAGGAGCGCCTGCTGGTTGCCGAAAAAGACCTGAAACTGGCTAGGGAATGCGTCAAATCTCTTTCCGTAGAGGTGAAGGTGGAGGCCGCCCCGGAGGTGAAGAGCGGAGTAAGGCTTACCGCCGCCGGAGACAAGGTCAAGGTAGACAACACCATGACCGCCCGGATAGAAAGGGTAAAACCGCATATTGTCTGTCAACTGGGAAAGATCCTTTATGGCTAACTCGGTTGGTTCTCGTCAGGATAATGCTTCCGGTTTCAGTGATTTCGGGTATATAAACGTTCGTATCCGGGGAATGTCTCAGCGGCTTATCAGTCAGACCGATCTGGAAAGACTGGTTAAAATGAAAAAACTGGAAGAGATCGAAGGATTTCTTCAAAACAGTGACTATGCCGCTGATATCAAGGAATTAAGTAGAGACATAAACTTTTCCGGACCCCGCATCTCTTTACTGGAAAACGCTTTACAGCACAATCTCGTAAAATCATTCCAACGAATCAGGGGCCTGCTTGCCGGAGAACCACTCGAGCTGTATCTGGCGGTTATCGCCCCCCTGGAAATCTACAATGTTAAAACCCTCTTACGGGGCTGCCGCCGGAAAACCCCGCCGGAACAAATATATGACTCCTTGTTGCCTGTAGGGAGATTAAAGGCGGCCCAGCTAAAAGAATTGTCTCAATTGACCGACAGCCGCAGGATAGTCTCGGAAATCCTGGCGCATGGTTTGTTATATATTGGAGAAATAGAGAAACATCTTGACAGCTATTATTACTCGAATAAATTGAATGAGATAGAGCATGCGCTCGATCTCTGTCAATATGAATACATGACCTCAGTAGCCAACCGTCAGGCCAGCAAAAAGAATTATAAATTACTGATGGATTATAATCAGCTGTTGGTTGATTTAGCGAATATCAGGCTGATTCTGAAGCTGGCGGTGGGCCGGATAAGCCAGTCCGAGAGCGTGAAGTATTTCATTCCCGGCGGGAAAAAGATCTCCCGTTCCGATTATATGGATATGGTTTTCCTGGCTGACCCGAACAGGATATTGAAGAAACTGCTGTCAATAGATATCTGCCAGCCCCTGGAAAAAAGAATGATCCGGTTTAAGGAGTCGAATGATATCAGCCTGTTTGACCGGTCGCTGACGGCTGGTTTGTTGACCCGTCTCCGCAATTTTTCCAAATATGACCCGTTAGGGCTTTCCGTTATGTTGAGGTACATCGAAAGCAAACAGGCCGAGGTGGTGAATTTACGGGTGGTCATGAACGCCTGTCTCTTTGAGATGCCGGAGAAGATGGCCAAAGAGGAGCTGGTCTTTGGCTAAGCACAAGGTGTTGGTTCTGGTTAATCAGGAATTTGCCGCCGGTTTTCAGTTGGCTGGAGTTGATGTGGCTATCGCCGAAACCCCGGGTGAGGCTGAGGAAACCCTTAATAATGTCCTTATGACCGGTAAGGAGTTCGGCATCATCGGCATAGACTCTTCATTAAACGAGGGTTTGAGTGAAACCCTCTTAAATGAGCTTGAGGGTCGGGGTTATCCGGTACTGGTTCCTTTTCGGGCCAGGGAATTGTATCAGTGGGAAAAAGTCGAGGTCAAGGATGACTATACCGCCAGCTTGATTCGTAATGCAATCGGGTATGATATCAAGATTTAATAAATTTGTGGAAATATCAATACTATAAAGAAGGGCATAAGGATAGATGAGTGGTCCAATTGAAGGAGTGATAGCTAAGATATCCGGTCCGGCGATAATCGGTAAGCAGATGACCGGCGCCCGGATGTATGACATTGTTCGGCTGGGAGACCTGGGGCTGGTAGGCGAGATTATCCGTCTGGAAGGCGATACCGCCTTTATCCAGGTTTATGAGGATACCTCCGGCTTATTCATTGGCGAAAAGATCACCTGTACCGGTAACCCGCTGGTTCTCCAACTGGGCCCGGGTTTGCTGAGAGGGGTGTACGACGGTATCCTGCGGCCGCTTTCCAAGATCCAGGAGGCCACCGGCATCTTTATCGACCGGGGAGTGGACGTGCCCTCCATCGACCTGGAAAAGAAATGGGAATTCAAGCCGACTGTCAAAGTGGGAGACCTGGTTTCTGACGGGGTTAAAATCGGAACCGTCCAGGAGACCGATACTATCGAACACCGGATTCTGGTTCCTCCCCTGGGTATTTCCGGCAAAGTAGTCAAGATTGAAGCCGGCGAATTTACGGTGGAGGAAACCGTTTGTGAACTGGATAACGGCACCAGACTGCAGATGTCCCATAAGTGGCCGGTGCGTAAAACCCGGCCCTGCGGCGAGAAATTGCAGCCGACCGAGCCGTTTATTACCGGCCAGAGAATTTTTGACACTATCTTTCCGGTGGCTACCGGGGGAACCGCCGCTGTTCCCGGGCCTTTCGGCTCCGGAAAAACGGTTGTTCAGCAGTCGCTTTCCAAATATGCGGCCGCTGATATCATCGTTTATATAGGTTGCGGGGAACGGGGCAATGAGATGTCAGAGGTGCTTACCGAGTTTCCTGAACTGGAAGACCCCCAATTGGGCGGTTCATTGATGAACCGGACCATCCTGGTGGCCAACACCTCCAATATGCCGGTGGCGGCGCGCGAGGCTTCGGTTTATACCGGAATTACCCTGGCCGAGTATTTCCGGGATCAGGGATACCGGGTGTCCTTGATGGCGGACAGCACCTCCCGCTGGGCGGAAGCGATGCGGGAAATCTCTTCCCGGTTGGAGGAAATGCCCGGTGAGGAAGGTTACCCGACCTACCTGGCTACCCGGCTGGCCAGCTTTTATGAAAGATCGGGCCGGGTCGTCTGTCAGGGTGATAAAGAAAGAACCGGTTCCGTAACCGTGGTGGGGGCGGTTTCTCCCCCGGGCGGAGACTTTTCCGAGCCGGTGACCCAGAACACCCTGCGGGTGGTGGGAACCTTCTGGGCTCTGGACGCCAGCCTGGCTCAAAGGCGGCATTTTCCTTCGGTCAACTGGAACCGGAGTTACAGCCTCTATTCCGACTTGCTCCACGACTGGTTTACGGAAAACGTGGCCGTGGACTGGAACGATCAGCGGGCCAGGCTGCTCCAGGTGCTGGCCAAGGATGCCGAACTCCAGGAAATAGTTCAACTGGTGGGGCCGGACGCTTTACAGGATAATGAGCGTCTCATCCTGGAGGTCAGTAAAATGATGCGGAACGACTTTTTGCAGCAGAACGCCTTTAACGATATCGACGCCAGCTGCTCTCTGCAGAAACAGTATCATATGCTGAAAGGGCTGCTGCTGTTTTACGATACGGCCTCAGCAGCCATGGACCGGGGGATTTCGATAGACAATATCCTCAACCTGCCGATCAGGGAGGAGTTGTCCCGTCTGCGGTACGAGTCGGAAGACGACTTTATGGAGAAATACAAGAAATTCGAGAAAAATCTTTCTCTGGAAATGGGGGGAGAGTAAATGGATCTTAGAACACAAGAGTTTCAAACGGTAAGTTATATTTCCGGTCCCCTGTTGTTCGTGCAGCAGGCTAAAACCATGCCGTTCGGTTCGATGGTGAAAATAATCGATGCGGATAATACCGAGCGCAGCGGGCAGGTGCTGGAGGTTTCCGAAGAACATGCGGTGGTACAGATCCTGGAGGACACCACCGGTTTGGACGTGGCTTCTACGGTGATCAGGCTGGAGGAAGACGTAGCCCGTCTGGGGGTTTCCCCTGATATGATCGGCCGGGTGTTCAGCGGTTCGGGTAAACCGATCGACGGCCTGCCTCCCCTGATTCCGGAGGAGCGGATCGAGATTATCGGTAAACCGATCAATCCGGCCGCCCGGATGAATCCGGCTGACTTTGTGCAGACCGGTATTTCCGCTATCGACGGGTTCAATACCCTGGTTCGGGGGCAGAAGATCCCCATATTTTCGGGAACCGGCCTGCCGGCCAACGAAATAGCGGCTCTCCTGCTTCAGAACGCCAAGGTATTGGGAGAACATGAGCAATTCGCGGTGGTGTTCGGCGCTATGGGACTGACCCAGCGGGAAGCGGCCTTTTTCCGGAAAGCCTTTGTCGATACCGGGGCTTCCGAAAAACTGGTCTCCTTTATGAATCTGGCCAGCGACCCGACTATCGAGCGGATCATGACTCCCCGCCTGGTTTTGACTACCGCCGAATACCTGGCCTTTGAACAGGGGATGCATGTGCTGGTAATCCTGACCGATATGACCAGTTACTGCGAAGCGTTGCGGGAAATCGGGGCGGCCAGGGAAGAGATTCCCGGGCGGCGCGGATACCCCGGATATATGTATACCGATCTGGCCTCTCTTTATGAGCGAGCCGGTCAGGTCAAGGGCAAAGACGGAACCGTTACCCAGATTCCGATTTTAACCATGCCTGACGATGATATGACCCACCCGATTCCCGATCTTACCGGGTATATTACCGAAGGACAGATCGTTTTAAACAGGCAGCTTAACCGCTCCGGATTCTTTCCGCCTATCGATGTTCTGCCCAGCTTGTCCCGGCTTATGAACAGCGGAATCGGCGAGGGACAGACCAGAGAGGATCACCGGGCTTTGGCCGATCAGTTGTACGCTTGCTACGCCAACGGCCGCGATATCAGGCGCCTGGTGGCGATCGTCGGTGAAGAAGCCTTGACCGAGATCGATCGGAAATATCTGAAATTCGCCGATAATTTCGAGAACCAGATGATCAACCAGGGAAATGAAGACCGGTCGATATTCGACACCCTGAACCTGGGCTGGAAGCTTTTATCGGATATCCCTCAGAGTGAGCTGACCAGGTTGAACAAAGACCTGATCAGCCGTTATTTCACGGAAATACTCTCTGACGGCTCCCCCTCACTCAGCCTGTAATAAAGGATATTTGAAATATGGAGCAAGTCAGCCCCACCCGAATGAACCTGTTGGCCAAGAAGTCGCAGATAAAACTGGCCAAACAGGGCGTGGATCTTCTGAAAAAGAAACGGGACGCGCTGGTTCAGGAATTCTTTGAAATCGTCAAGGTCTTGGTAAAAGCCAGAAAGGAACTGGAAGAACACCTTCATGGGGCTTACAAGACCTTGATGCTTACCAAAGCTATCGAGGGTAAGAAGCAGTTGGAATCGATTGCCGGCGCCACCAAACGCGATCTGATGGTGGATATCACCGAAAAGTCTGTCTGGGGGGTGCTGGTTCCGGAGATCACCCGTGGCGAGGTTAAGCGTTCCCTGTTGGAACGCGGTTACGGAATCGGGGGGGTGGGCAGCCGGATAGACAGAACCGCCGAAGAATTCGAAAACATCCTTGATTTGATTCTGGAGGTTTCCACCGTGGAAACGCATTTAAGGCGGATGGGACAGGAAATAAAAAAGACCACCAGACGGGTCAACGCCCTGGAACAGAACCTGGTTCCCAAGCTGAACGTGCAGGTCAAGTTTATTAAAAACACCCTGGAAGAACGTGCCCGGGAGGATATCTTCCGCCTGAAAAGAATCAAGAATTCATAGTAACCCTGCCCTTTTTCACATAGATATGTGAAGTTATCAAAAATCATCAAGATCTTTCTCCTCCTTATCGCTTTAGTAGCAAGCATCGGCTTGCTTAATCAAGCGGTCAGATTTTCCGATTATATGTAT